>JACDOL010000009.1 GCA_017656165.1 Desulfotomaculum sp. | reverse complement strand
GTACGTACGGTGGTGTGAGAGGACGGGAGTTAATCACTCCCTCCTACTCGATTTTAGGAAATTATGCTTTTTTAGATCTGCGGATAGCAGCTAGCTAAATATTTACCGGAGAAAACGGCAGCCGGGAGCATTTATAAATTCTTTTTTCTGCTGCCGGGCATAAGTTTTGTAATGGTTAAAGTTTTATGCAGAAAGGAGAATAAAAATGGTTTCGCCGGTTATTGGTATAACCTGCTGTTTTAATGAAAAAACCGGTCGTATATGGCTTACAAAATACTATATTGAAGCGGTTGCTGCTGCTGGTGGTGTGCCTGTTGTTTTACCAGTACTGGCACCGGTCAGCAGAATAAAGGAACTGCTGTCTATCTGCCATGGTCTGCTTCTGCCCGGCGGCGGGGACATCGACCCCCTGCAGTTTGGGGAGGAACCCCATCCTAATAATGGGGAGATTTGTCCCCAGTGCGATTATTTTGAACTGCAGGCGGCCGTTAAAGCACTTGAACTGGAAATGCCCATCCTGGGCATCTGCAGGGGAGCACAGGTATTAAATGTGGCGGCGGGGGGGACGGTGTGCCAGGATATTGCTCATGAAATAGAAAAACCGATAAAACACTTCCAGCAAGCTCCCCGGTGGCATCCCACTCATACTATTATCATTGAACCAAATTCAAAATTAAAAGGGATTATAGGCAGCAGGGTGGTAAAAGTCAACAGCTTTCACCATCAAATGGTGGGTAAATTGGGCGGTAATTTTAAGGTATCGGCACAGGCGCCCGATGGAGTGATAGAAGCAATTGAAGATAATGGTACTGACAAGTTTGTACTGGGGGTACAATATCACCCGGAGGCCATGTGGAGAAATGACAAATATTCACAAAACCTATTTAAAGCACTTGTGAATGCTGCTAAGAACTTTAATGTAAAACAAAACTGCATTAACAGTAAATCAACATTATAAAAATTTATAAAAAAATAGATTATAATGTCGAAAATATATGAAAAACTACCAAAATTTAAAATTTTCCCCGTTTAGCAGGTTTTTTGAAGAATTTCTCGAATCAAAAACCATAAAAATATGAATTGTAAATTTTTGGAATTAAAATTTATTAAACTATGGGGTGTTTAGACTTAATATGATAGCCATTACAGGGGGAACTATTTACACTATAACTGGTGATATTCTGCAAAACGGCACTGTGCTTGTTGATAATAATAAAGTTATTGATGTGGGGTGTGGTATTGATATTCCTCCTAATGCCGAGGTTATAGATGCTGCTGGAAAACTGGTTTTACCAGGATTTATTGATGCCCACTGTCACGTTGGAATTATGGAGGAAGTTTACAGGATAGAAGGGGATGACGGGAATGAGACTACAAATCCTGTTACCCCTCATTTGAGAGCAGTTGATGCGATAAATCCTGAAGATGTTGCCTTTAGTGATGCTTTATCTGCCGGTGTAACAACTGTGGTGATTACCCCGGGAAGTGCCAATGTCCTGGGGGGAGAAATGGCGGCCTTAAAGACTAAAGGCACCATTGTTGACCAGATGGTGATAAAGAATCCTGTTGGTGTTAAAGCGGCCCTGGGAGAAAACCCTAAGCGGGTATACGGAGGGGAGAAAAAGACCCCTGCTACCAGGATGGCAAATGCGGCACTGCTGCGGCAAACCCTGGTAGAAACATTCAACTACTTAAAAAAAAGAAATAAAGAACGAAATCTTAAATTTGAGGCACTAATTCCGGTGATAAAGAAAGAGCTGCCTTTGAGGGTCCATGCTCACAGGGCTGATGATATTGTAACGGCAGTGCGGGTTGCAGAAGAATTTAATATTAATATTGTTATTGAACACTGCACAGAAGGTTATAAGGTGGCAGAGCTTCTTGCCGAGAAAAAAATACCTGCGGTGATAGGTCCTATAATCACCAACCGGGCCAAAGTGGAACTGCAGGGTGTGAGCTTGAAAAATGCTGCAGCCCTCTATGAGGCAGGGGTTAAATTTGCTGTAATGACCGATCACCCGGTTGTTCCCATACATTATCTTTCATTATCTGCTGCTCTCATCCTAAGAGCAGGACTGCCGGAAATAGAGGCTTTGAAGGCCATAACACTTTATCCTGCGGAAATACTGGGTCTAGATCACCGGCTGGGAAGCTTAGAACCAGGGAAAGATGCAGACATAGTAATACTTGATAAGCCTATTTACGATTTGCGCTGTCGAGTAGAACAGGTCCTTGTAAATGGACAAAAAATATTACCAAAAATTTAATTTATTTGGCAGGAAAAGGCAAATCGATATAGAAAAAGAAATTAATGGTAAAAAGTATTAAATTGTAAAGAATGTTAGAAAATGCCGGGGGGAAGTGCCATGGCTAAAACACCGTTAAATATTTTAATTGTCGATGACCAGGTTGGAATAAGATATCTGCTGGAAATACTGCTGCAGGAAGCCGGGCATAATACCAGTACGGCAGAAAATGGCTTAGAAGCAGTAGAAGCGGTAAAAGAGGGCAACTTTGACCTAGTATTTATGGATATACGCATGCCGGTGATGGATGGAATTGAAGCTCTGCAAAAACTAAAAATGATATCTTCCAGCGTTGAAGTGGTAATGATGACCGCCAACAACACCGAGGAAGCTGTCAACCAGTCTCTTGAGGGTGGAGCTTTAAAGTGTCTGGCCAAACCTTTCGACGTGGAAGATATTAGACAAACTGTTGAAGAATTTATTTGGTTCAGGGAGATAAAAAGGGAAGAAATGAAGAACTCTTGTGCTATATAATAAAATGCTGAATGCCCGGGGGACGCCTCCGGGTTTATTGTTTCACCAGCAGAGACTTTGGGGTATAATAGGGTTGAGGTGGAAGCATGCTTAAGATTATTTCAAACTCTCCTGATCAAACTCATCACCTGGGAAAACTGTTAGGTCAATTAGCTGAGCCGGGAGATGTTTTTTGTTTATATGGTGATTTAGGGGCTGGTAAGACAAATTTTTCCCAGGGGGTAGCTGAGGGTTTGGGTGTGCAGGAATATGTAACCAGCCCTACATTTACCCTTATAAACGAGTACCAAGGCCGGTGTCCCTTTTATCACATGGATGTATACCGCCTGGGTGGACCAGAAGATATGGTTGATCTAGGTTATGAAGAATACTTTTATGGAGACGGGGTAACCCTGGTGGAATGGGCCAATATCGTTGAAGAGGTGCTGCCGGAAGAGAGGCTCGACTTAAATATTAAACGGCAGGGAGAAAACGAAAGACTGCTGGAGTTTATACCTTACGGCAGCAGGTATGAAAAATTGGTTGAGGAGTTGTCTGAAAGTGTATGTCCTGGGAATTGAAGCGGCAACACCGGTGGCAGGAGTAGCTGTGGTAGATGAAAAAAAGGTGCTGGCTGAAAGATTTGTCAACAATAAGCTTACTCATTCGGTAAATTTACTGCCAATGATTAAAGATGTCATTAAAGATGCCCAGGTGGAACCTGGGCAGTTGGAAGGAATAGCAGTGTCATCAGGTCCGGGATCTTTTACCGGTCTGCGTATTGGTATGACTACAGCTAAAACCCTAGCTCATGTTTGGAATTTACCTGTGGTCCCGGTTTCCACATTGGATGCCCTGGCATATCCAGTAACCGGGTATGATGGTCTTGTATGTCCTATATTAAATGCCCGGAAAAATGAAGTTTACTCTGCGGTATACCAGGGTAGAGAAAAAGGAATAAAGAGATTAACAAACTTAATGGCTGTTTCAATTGAAGAACTGAAGAAAATACTCTGCAGGTGGCAGGACAAAGTTCTTTTTTTAGGCGATGGGGTAGATATTTACTACCAGCAAATTAAAGATATGGGCAGGAGAGCTGATTTTGCTGCTTTTTCCGCAAACCTGCCCCGGGGTGCTGCAGTGGCTGAAATCGGCCTGAAAAAATTGAAAAAAGGAGAGGCAATTTCTGCACTGGAGGTAAAGCCTGAATATATACGTCTTTCCGAAGCAGAGGTGAAATGGGCTGAAAAAAATAAATCTGCCGGGAAATGCAATTGTGGAAATTGAATTTGCTGACATGGATTTAAAACACCTGTCCCAGGTGCTGGAAATAGAAAAGCAATCATTTCTTACCCCTTGGTCTTACCAGGCATTTGCCTATGAAATACTGTATAATGATTTTGGGCATTACATTGTAGCACTGGATGACCAGCGGGTGCTGGGGTATGGTGGTATATGGGTGGTCCTGGATGAAGCCCATGTAACAAATATTGCTGTTCACCCCGGTTTTCGAAACCGGGGTCTTGGACGACAGCTGATGCAGCAGCTGATTGACAAGGCGGTAGAACTTGGTGCTGCTAAAATGACTTTAGAGGTGCGTCCTTCCAACAAATATGCCCGCTTGTTGTACAGCAGCCTGGGATTTGTAGAGTACGGTATCCGTAAAAACTACTACACTGATACTAATGAAGATGCCATTATCATGTGGAAATATGATTTAAAAAAGAATAGTTAGTAAAGATAAATAAAGGGAATTTTAACCGGGGCTCGAGTTATTTCGAGCCCTGTCGTAAATTTTGTAAAGGTGGTTGTTAAAGTTGAGTGTAGTAATACTAGGCATTGAAACATCTTGTGATGAAACTTCTGCTGCAGTAATTGTGGACGGGATAGATATAAAGTCAAACATAATTGCTTCCCAGGTAGAACTGCACCGGAAATTTGGCGGCGTCGTTCCCGAGGTAGCTTCCCGGAAGCATTATGAGCTTATTAATCATGTGATAATTGAAGCTCTTGAGGAAGCGGGGGTTACATATCAAGACCTGGATGCTGTGGCGGTTACCTATGGGCCGGGTCTGGTAGGGGCACTTTTAGTAGGAGTGTCGGCCGGTAAAGCTATGGCTTATGCACTGGGAAAGCCTTTAATAGGGGTTAATCATATTGAGGGTCATATTTATGCTAATTTTTTACACCAGCCTGATTTGCAGTTCCCGCTGCTCTGCCTGGTGGTTTCCGGCGGGCATACTGATTTAGTACTTATTGAACATCATGGTGTTTACAGGCCTTTAGGCCGAACCCGTGATGATGCTGCAGGTGAGGCCTTTGACAAGGTGGCCCGGGCCATGGGATTAGGGTACCCCGGCGGGCCGTTAATAGACCGCCTTGCCCAGGAGGGAGACCCACAAGCCATTTATATTCCTAGAGCTTACCTTGAGGAAGGCAGTTTGGACTTCAGCTTCAGTGGGACAAAAACTGCTGTGTTAAACTATCTAAATCGAGCCCAGCAAAAGGGTGAAGAAGTTAAAAAGGCAGATCTAGCGGCCAGTTTTCAACAGTCTGTTGTGGATGTTCTTGTGGATAAAACTCTTGCGGCAGCTGAGTGGTATAACGTAAAGACGGTGATGCTGGCAGGAGGAGTAGCAGCAAACGGCCTGCTGCGCCGCCAGATGCAGCAGAAAGCAGGAGACAGGAACATTTTTGTTACTTACCCACCATTGGAGCTTTGTACCGATAATGCGGCAATGATAGCTTGTTCTGCTTACTACAAGTACCTGCGCAGCGATTTTGCGCCGTTAACATTAAATGCGGTCCCGGGGCTAAAACTGGGAGCAGACAAATATTAGCAGTAATCAACAAATATCCACGGTGGCTGTGGATGTTCGGCTGTGGATAATGTGGATAAATCTGTGAATAAATTGTGGTAAGAGGGATTGAACTGTGGAAGGTAAACCAAACAGTAACAAATCATACATTGAAAGCCTTCTTTTTTATTCAGCTGCCCAGTCAAATATACTGCCTATAACATCAGCCTGTAATGTTAGGTGCATTTTTTGCAGTCACCACCAGAACCCACCTGAGGTGGAAAGCTACCGGATTCCTCCCCTGGGAATGGACCAGGTACGCCAGGCCGTAGAATTTCTGGATGAAAGCAAACCTGTTGTAATTGGTGAATCCACCACCAGGATTATGGAAGGGGAACCGCTTACACATCCAAGATGCATGGAAATACTGCGGGAAATTAGAAGGAAGCTGCCCAATACTCCTATTCAGCTTACAACCAACGGTACACTTATTAACAGGTCAGCAGCTGAAGAATTTACAGCATTATCTCCTTTTAGTATAAATCTTTCTTTAAACAGCTCTTCCTGTTGGGGTAGAAAAAAAATAATGAATGACCGGTTGGCGGAACAAGCCATTAAATCTGCAGAACTGCTTAAAGAGTATCATATTCCTTTTCACGGAAGTATTGTTGCCATGCCTCATATTACAGGTTGGCAGGACTTAGTTGATACTATATTCTACCTGGAGCAGTGCAGTGCAAAAACGGTACGGGTTTTTTTACCCGGTTACACCAAATATGCTCCACCGGAGCTGTGTTTTAACAGGAAGCTGTGGGAACAATTAAGAGGCTGTGTTGAGGATCTTCGCAGAAAGGTATCCCTGCCAATAACGGTTGAACCAGAAAGACTGGAAAATCTCAAAGCAGAAGTTTTGGGAGTAATAGCTGGAACAACCGCTCAACGGGACGGAATAAAGCCGGGAGATGTTATTCTGTCTGTTTCCGGGAGAGAGGTTCTGAGCAGGGTACACGCTTTTAACATGGTGCTGGAAGCGGAAAAACCAGTGCTGGAAGTGAAACGGGGCGAAGAGATAATCACTATCAAAATTAATAAGAAAGCCTGGGAAACTTCAGGACTTGTAATGTCATATGATATAAACCCTGGTACTATACAGAAGTTTGAAATGGCTGCTCGCCGCTGCCGCGGCTCCAATATACTGGTGTTATGTTCAGAATTAGCTTACCCGGTATTGAAAACAGCAGTGGAAAAACTTTATACTGGGAACAGCAGCATTTACCTTCAAGCAGTTAAGAGCGTTTTTTTTGGTGGCAATATTATGGCAGCTGGTCTATTGACAGTTGAAGATTTTAATGCTGTAGTGGAAAAAAAATTTCCTGATAAAAGTAAGTACCAGCTGATACTGCTGCCTTCCGCTGCATTTGATATGCGCGGGAGAGATTTAACAGGAAAATCATATTTGGAACTGCAGGAAAAATGGGGTATACCGGTAGATATTATATAAATTGTAAAAATAATTATTGACAGGTGACAGGAATAATGTTACCATCATTAAAAATTAAGCCGTAAAGACAATGATGGAGAAAAGTAGGTGAGCCCCAGTTTTCCAGGGAGGGGGCGTCGTGGACTGGGAGCGCCCCTAAAACATGACTTGCCGAAGTTCTCTCCGGAGTTTCCAGCTGAAACCCGCAGCAGGGAAAGTAGGCTGTGACGGTGTCTTCCGCCGTTAACGGGAAGGGGGTATCGGAATAAATACCCATGAGATACTGAAACCTTTTTGCCGGGCAGGGTGGTTATTTCCCTGCGGTGAAAAGTTTTTTATTTTTTATGGTATTTGTTCCCGTACCTTAAACGAGTGGGCACTGATTTGATGTGCCAATTAGGGTGGTAACGCGGGAGCAGGCTCCCGTCCCTTCAAGGGACGGGAGCTTTTTTACTATATCAGCAAGTAAGGTTTTTGTTATGTAGATAAAATTTAATTAGGATAAGGGGGATTTACAGATGTATTGGGAGAAAGAATATGAAACCATGTCCAGGGGGCAAATAAAAGAAATCCAGTTAAAGCGATTAAAATCGCTGGTTGAGCGTTTGTATAATAATGTGCCTTTTTACCGGAAAAAATTTAAAGAGAGAGGTATACTGCCCGGCGATATAAAAACGTTAGAAGATATTAGACACCTTCCATTTACCACCAAGCAGGACCTTCGAGACACTTACCCATTCGGTATGTTTGCAGTACCAATGGAAGAAGTGGTACGGCTGCATGGTTCCAGCGGTACAACAGGTAAACCTGTGGTGGTAGGTTATACTAAAAATGACTTAAAAACCTGGGGCAGCTTAATGGCGCGCTGTATGACTATGGCGGGAGTATCTTCTAAAGATGTGGTACAGAATGCGTATGGTTACGGCTTATTCACTGGCGGGTTAGGTGTTCATTATGGTGCGGAAACTCTTGGTGCTGCTGTAGTTCCCATGTCCGGTGGAAACACCGCTAAACAGTTAATGCTGATGCAGGATTTTGGTACTTCTGTCCTTGCATGTACCCCTACTTATGCCCTGTACATGGCAGAAGAAGCTCATGCTGGTGGTGTTGATTGGAATAAAATTAAATTAAAAGTAGGTATTTTTGGAGCAGAACCTTGGTCCGATGCCATGCGGCAGCAGCTGGAAGAACGCTGGAACATAACTGCGCTGGATATATATGGGCTTTCTGAAGTACTTGGCCCAGGTGTAGCCTGTGAGTGCTTGTGTAAAAAAGGCCTGCATATTAATGAAGACCACTTCATAGCTGAAGTAATTGACCCGGAAACGGGAGAACAGCTGCCGTACGGGGAAAAGGGCGAGCTGGTATTTACTTCTTTAACTAAGGAGGCTTTTCCAGTACTGCGCTACCGTACCAGGGATATTTCCGTCCTGTACGAGGATAAATGCCAGTGCGGACGAACTTTGGTGCGCATGGAACGTGTAACCGGGCGTACTGATGACATGCTGATTATCCGTGGTGTTAATGTGTTTCCCTCCCAGGTGGAAAGCGTTTTACTTGAATTTGGGGAAACAGAACCACATTACCTGCTGGTGGTTGACAGGAAAGGTGCAATGGATGATTTAGAAATATGGGTTGAAGTATCAGACCGGATGTTTTCAGATAAAGTCCGGGGATTGGAAGATTTAGAAAAAAGACTTAAATCAAGGTTATTCAGCGTTCTGGGTATTTCTGCTAAAATTAAACTAGTAGAACCTAAATCTATTCCTAGAAGTGAGGGTAAAGCAAAGCGTATTGTTGATAAGAGATTAAAATAATATTTTAAGGGAGGGAATAATTTGAAGGTTAAACAGATATCTATCTTTTTGGAAAACAAAACCGGGCGGCTGGCCCGAGTAACTGAAGTGCTTGGGGAAAATAATATTAATATCCGAGCTCTTTCCATTGCTGACACCACGGATTTTGGTATTTTACGCCTGATTGTTGATGACCCGGAAAAGGCGGTAGAAGTTCTGCGCAGTGCTGGTTTTGTGGTTAGTACCACTGAAGTACTGGCGGTGGAAGTTGATGACCGGCCCGGTGCCCTGAGCAAAGCCCTTAGGGTGCTTGATGAAAACGGTATAAACATAGAATACCTGTATGCATTTGTGCAAAAAGATCCGGAGAAAGCGCTGGTAGTTTTTAGGGTAGAAAAGGTGGAAGATGCCATTAAAGAATTAACTGGTAACGGCATTACTTTAATATCCAGTGACAAGGTTTATAAACTCTAATAACTTAATATTTTCCCCTTACGGGGTTTTTTTCTAAAAATTTTTATTATGACTTAGATCATTGACAGATAATTAAAAAAATAATAACAATGATGAGAAGGATTTACATGAATAAGGTAGAAATAAGAAGAAGTGTTATAAAGCAGAGAGAAGCGCTGACAGCAGATAAAGTTAGATCTCTTAGCGAAAAAGCGCAGTGCAATTTTCGCCGAATGGAAATATTTAAAAACTGCCGCTTGCTGATGGTATACATGCCCATTAGAAACGAAGTTTTAACATGGCAGGTGGTAAAAGAATCTTTAGATGGGGGTAAAAAGGTAGCTGTTCCGTATGTGGTTAAAGGACAGAAAAAAATAATACCGTCACAAATAAAAAATCCATCTTCTGACTTAATACCAGGAACCTACGGAATACTAGAACCTAAACCCTCTGCAATAAAACCGGTCAGTCCTAAAGATATAGATGTGGTATTAGTACCGGGAGTTGCTTTTGACAGAAGCGGTAACCGCCTGGGATATGGTGGAGGGTATTATGACCGCTTTTTGCCCCAGTGCGGTTCCAAAACAGTGTTTGTTGGTTTATGTTACCAGTTTCAAGTGCTGAAGGATTTATCTTATCTAACGGAAAGTCATGATCAAAAAGTTCATTATCTGGTAACTGACAGGGAAGTTTTGTGCACCGGTACCAGAAATTAAAGTGTACAGGTTATAATTTATAGTTAAAAGTAATATTTAACTATAGAGAAAGTTTATAGTTAGTAGTTTGCCGAGGTTACCAGGTGAAATAGCATTGAAAGGGGGGAAAAACGTGTTTGGTTCTGGATTCTTACAACCAGCTCACTTATTATTAATCTTAATAGTGGTTTTAATTATATTTGGCCCCGGTAAACTACCTGATGTGGGAAAAGCTGTGGGCAAGTCAATTCGTGAATTCAAGAATGCTACTGCTGGCGATGACAAAAAAGAGGAGAATAAAATAGAAGCCAAGCCCACTGAAGGGGAAGGTGCTAAAGAGGCAAAATAGCAGCCATGAAGGTAATAAGGGGGGTTAGAAATAAAATATGAGAAAACTTAACAGGCGCGATTTTCTTAAAAGTATTGGTTTAGGCTCAGCGGGTTTAACTTTGTTTGCTTCGCCTGCTGCAGCCTCCCAACAGTCTGGGGTTATGAAGAATTTAGCTACAAAGATAACCAAGCTTAAAGAAACTTTTACAGTTTGTGCCTTCTGTGGTTGTGGGTGCGGTATTTTACTGTATTCAGATGGAGACAGGATTGTTTTTGCGGAGGGTGATCCTGATCATCCCATTAATGAAGGAACTTTATGCCCCAAGGGGAACGCAATCATTGATACTTATAACGTGGTAACCAAAAAGCATAAGAGAAGAAATATTAACCCCAGGAGGATTACAAAACCGCTTTATCGTGCTCCCGGTGCTAAAGAGTGGAAAGAGCTCAGCTGGGATGAAGCTTTAGCCAAAGTTGCCCAGAGGATAAAGAAAACAAGAGATGAGACTTTTGAAGAAAAAGACAGCAACGGGGTTACTGTAAACAGGACAACCGCGATCGGTGCTCTTGGCAGTGCTTCCCTGGATAATGAAGAAAACTATCTGCTTCATAAGATGTTCAGGGCTATAGGCATTATAAACATGGAGCACCATGCCCGTCTCTGACACAGCACCACAGTGGCCGGTCTGGCCAATTCATTTGGACGCGGTGCAATGACAAATCACTTTATCGACTACCAGCACACCGACGTATTTCTTATGATAGGTTCCAATTCTGCTGAAAACCACCCTCAAACAATGCGCTGGATTGGTAAAGCGAAGCGTAATAGAGGTGCCAAGTTAATTGTTGCTGATCCTCGACTTACCAAATCTACCGTGTATGCTGATATTTTTGCTCGTCTCCGTCCCGGCACCGACATACCTTTCCTGCTTGGCATCATGAACTATGCAATTCAGAATAACTTGTATCACAAGGAATATGTTGTCAATTACACTAACGCCAGTTATTTAGTTAACCCGGAATTTGGCTTCTCAGACGGGTTATTTACCGGTGCCCTAGAAAAAGATAATAAGGTTACTTATAATAAAGCCACCTGGCAGTACCAAAAAGACGGAGAAACCATCAAGAAAGATCCCACCCTTAGTCACCCCAACTGTGTCTTCCAGCTGTTGAAGAAACATGTCAGCCGTTACGATATCAAGACTGTTTCCAGGATTACCGGTGTTCCTGAAGATGTATACCGTAAGGTTTGTGAAACTTATGCTGCTACCGGTGCACCGGATAAGGCCGGTAATATAATTTATGCCATGGGGATAACTCAGCATACCACCGGAACCCAGAACGTTCGTGCAATTGCCATGCTTCAGCTTTTACTGGGCAATATCGGTATACCTGGTGGCGGTGTTAATGCCCAGCGTGGTGAGTCCAACGTTCAGGGTTCAACTGACCTGGCCATGCTCAGCCACCTGCTGCCGGGTTATCTTGGAGTTCCCAATGCCACCAAACACAAAAACCTGCAGGATTATATTGAGAGGGAAACTCCTGCTTCTGGTTACTGGAGCAATAAACCCAAGTTTTTAATCAGCCTGCTGAAAGCATTTTACGGGAAGCATGCTGTCAAGGAGAATGATTTCTGCTTTGACTGGCTGCCCAAGGTAGACGGCAAAAACCGTACTCACATGGGTATATTCCAGGAAATGATGGAAGGAAACGTTAAGGGATTCTTTGCCTGGGGACAAAACCCGGCTGTTGGTGGGGTTGGTGCCAAGTTTGAGCGTAAAGCCATGGAAAAATTGGACTGGCTGGTGGTTGTTGACTTGTTTGAAACGGAAACTGCTGCTTTCTGGCGTGCCCCCGGTGTTAATCCGGAAGAAATTAACACAGAAGTGTTCCTGCTTCCTGCGGCCTTTTCCTATGAAAAACAGGGTACAGTAACCAACAGCGGACGCTGGATTCAGTGGCGTTACCAGGCGGTTAATCCCCCGGGGGAGGCTAAAAGCGATCTCTGGATAGCCGACAGACTGTTTAAAGCCCTTCGCAAGGAATATGAAAGCGGCGGCAGATTTCCTGATCCTATCTTAAAAATGAACTGGGATTATGACGTTCCGGGCCACGAAGAACCGGATGTTGAAAAGGTGGCAGTGGAAATAAACGGTTATGAAGTAGGAAAGAATGAACCGTTGGCCAGCTTCGGGCAGCTGAAAGATGACGGCTCCACTGCCTGCGGTATGTGGATTTACACCGGCTACATGGCCATTGACAAAGAATTGCAAGTGCCCAACTGCAAGCGCCGCAGCAGAGAAGACAGCGGGCTGGGTACGTTCTTGAAGTATTCTTTCAGCTGGCCTCTCAATAGACGCATTATTTACAACCGCTGTGCTGCAGACATGGATGGTAACCCGTGGGATCCCAAACGGCCGCTGTTTAAGTGGGACGGCAGCAGGTGGATCTGCAATGACGTGCCTGATTTTAACGCTAAAAAGACACCACAGGAGTCCGGGGCATTTCCCTTTATCATGCTGCCGGAAGGGCATGGACGTTTGTTTGCCAGCGGTCCTGTTGATGGGCCTTTCCCGGAGCATTATGAGCCCATGGAGAGTCCCACTAAGAATATAATGTCCAGGCAGCAAAGCGCTCCCTGCGCCAATGTGTTTAAAGGTGATTGGGCTAAGTTAGCGAAACTGGGTGATCCTAATTACCCCATTGTGGCTACCACTCACCGGACAATTGAACACTACCAGAGCGGTGCGGTCACCCGCAACTGCCCGACACTGGCAGAAATAGGTCCTTACATGTATGTAACCATTTCTGAAGAACTGGCAAAAGAAAGAGGAATTCAGCCCGGGGATGATGTGTGGGTTGAAACTGTCCGCGGCAGAATCAAGTGCAAGGCTTCGGTGCTGCCGGTTGTCAAGCCGCTGATTATTAACGGCAAGAAAGTGGAAATAGTTGGGATGCCCTGGTGTTTTGGGTACCAGGGAGTGGTTACAGGAGCTATTGCCAACGACATTGTTCCGGCAGTGGGTGACGGCAACACCAGTATTCCGGAATCCAAGGCGTTCCTGTGTAATATTAAAAAGGCCTAGGGGGTGTGTTTGTTGTCTAAAAGTGTTCTTGTAGATTTAACCAGGTGTACCGGGTGTAAAGCGTGTCAAACGGCCTGCAAGCAGTGGAACGACCTGCCGGCGGTAATACCTGAATTTGACAACAACCTTACTTTTCCCAATAAAACAGATGGGAATACTTATACAGTAGTACAGCACCGGGTGACTGAAAAGGATGGCCAGGATGTAATGAGGTTTGCCAAAATGCAGTGCCTGCACTGCCTTGAACCGGCATGTGCGTCTGCTTGTTTTGCTAAAGCGCTGCAGAAGACACCGGAAGGCCCGGTGGTATATAACCCGGAATTGTGTGTGGGCTGCCGATACTGTATGCTGGCCTGCCCCTTTGGAGTGCCAAAGTATGAATGGGATGAAGTGTTCCCGCTGGTTGCCAAGTGCCAGTTCTGCTTTGATCCTAATGGTAAGTACGACCGGTTAGGTCACGGGCAGAAACCAGCATGTGTAGATACCTGCCCCAACGGCACCTTAGAATTTGGGGAACGGGATGAGATGCTGAAAGAGGCCTGGAGGCGGATTAACAGCGACCCGAAGTATGTAAAGCATGTATATGGGGAAAAAGAGGCAGGCGGTACCAACTGGCTGTACATTTCTGATGTTCCCTTTGAAACTTTCGGCTTCCGCACTGACGTAACCGAAAGGCCGCTTCCTGAATACACTCACGATTACCTTAAGTGGACTCCAGCTGTAATCGCAGCCTGGGGCGGTCTGCTTACCTTGATGTATTTCTATACCAAGCGCCGCGGTGAGGTGGCTCAAGATCAAGGGAAAAATATAGGTGCGTAAGTGCGAGTAATTATTAAAGGGAGGTTGGAATAATGGCAGCTCACAAGTGGAGTTTCACATGGACGCCGGTACGAAAGGTTTTGATGGTACTGGCAGCTCTGGCCGCTGTTATTGTAGTTTACCGCCTGGCCACAGGGCTGGGGACCACTACCAATTTAAATGACCAGTGGCCGTGGGGATTGTGGATTGGTTTTGACGTACTTACCGGTGTTGCCCTTGCCGGTGGGGGTTACAGCACAGCTCTTCTGGTACACATTATGCATATTAATAAATTTAATGTAATTGCTCGCAGTGCAATGCTGACATCACTGTTAGGGTACCTGCTGGTTATGGCCGGACTATTTTTAGATATTGGACAGTGGTTTAATTTCTGGAGGCCATTTGTATCTTGGGGTTACCACAGTGTGCTGTTTGAAGTTTTCTGGTGTATCTCACTTTATACAACCGTTCAATTAATTGAATTTGGTGAGATTGCCACGGAAAAAGTTGCCAAGTCATGGCATAAACCGTTAAAAAGTATTATGCCAATAATGCTGATTCTAGGTGTCCTGCTTCCTACACTGCACCAATCTTCGCTGGGCGGTCTTTACATCATAGAAGTTGGCAAACTGCACCCGCTGTGGTGGTCACCGATGTTACCTCTGTTTTTCATGATGTCTTCATTCTTTGTCGGTCCTGCTATGGTTACCATTGAAACCACGCTGGCCGGAAAGGCGCTGGGACACCATGTGGAAGACCGTATCCTGCGCAGCCTGGTTCGTATAGCTGGATCGTTAATGATTATTTACCTGGCCTTAAAGATAATCGACCTGGCAAACCGCGATGCTTTTGGTTATGTGTTTGCCGGCGGATTGGAGTCCAGCATGTTTTTATTAGAGATGACGGCCGGTATAATTATACCGATAATTATCTGCTTCTCTTCCTGGAGTACCAGCAGGAACGGGCTGGTAATTTTCAGTGCCTTAACTGCAGGCGGAGTAGTGTTAAACCGTATGAATGTTGTATTTACAGGAATGTACCAGGCTTTAGGACCGGGGTACTTCCCCTCCTGGATGGAGTGGGCAGTTACAATAGGACTGGTATCGGCAGGAGTGCTGGTTTACCTGTTCATTGCTGAGAACTTTAATATACTGGGAGCACATGAAAAGCACGAAACGGCTTAGTTTTAAAACGCCAGGCCTAAAAAAGAGAGGGGCTTTCTTCTTATGGAGAAATGGAAAATGAATGCAGGCAGATTAGCAAACTTTTACCTTGAACTGGTGGAACTGGAGGAAAAATTAAGTTCAATAGAGTGGGAAGAAGAAATTACAGAAGAAATTAAAGAAAAATGGTTAAACGGTATGCCGGTATTAAGTCAGCTGCATCCCTGTATCCATCCAAGCACGTTTCGTGATACCTTGTTAACTGTGGTCCGGGCCTGCCTTAAGTGGCAGCCCGGGCCACAGGCCCTTTCTGATAAAATTGTTCCAGCAGTAGAAAAATTAAATGACCTAGAAATATCGTTGCTGGCAGGCATAATTATTAAAGATGAAGGTAATAAGAAAGAAGAGTGGTCAAAAAGGCTGTCTATTACAGCGGAAATGATGGAATTTTTGGCTGGTACAGCGGCCAGGTTAATATTAAGCAGTTTTTCCAGCTACGTAAGTAATAAAGTAGACTTGGAAAAATGGTACAGGGGGTACTGCCCGGTTTGCGGTGACAGCCCGGTTATGTCAAAACTAACAGGGGAAGCAGGAGCCAGGATGCTGTACTGCGGACGCTGTGAAACAGAATGGCGGTTTTATCGCCTCGGGTGCCCTTATTGTGAAAATAAAGATTCATCTCAGATATCAATTATTATACCTGATGAGTATAAACAGTACCGCCTTTACTTGTGTGAAAAGTGCAAAAGTTACTTAAAAACGGTTGACGAACGCCAATGCGGTGAAGTAGACTTATTCTGTGAAGACCTTGCTACCACTGACTTTGATATACTTGCTGCCGGTGAGGGTTACCGGCGTGGCAATGAAAGATACCGTGCTTAGGCCCTTTGCTTAAGGAAAAGGGGGACGCCAGATGTCGCAGGATACAGAGATGACATTAGTTGAACATTTAGCAGAGTTAAGAAAAGTATTAATAATTTCACTAGTATCTACATTTGTAATGGCCATTGCCTGCATGGTATTTGCAGACCGCATCCTGGAAATACTGCTCCAGCCGGTAACCAAAACCGGCAACCAGATGGTTTATATTGGTGTAACTGAGGCGTTAATGACCAAAATAACCCTGTCATTTTTCCTGGGCTTTCTAACAGCCCTGCCCATAATACTGTGGCAGTTTTGGACATTTATTATACCGGCACTGCGGAAAATTGAAAGAGTGTACTTTACACTGTTTATAGCCATATCATATATATTGTTTATTGCCGGTATATTGTTCGGCTTTTTTGGTGTTTATCACCTGGGCATTAACTTCCTGCTGGAATTTGGCGGCCCCGAACTGCTGCCGATGCTGACCATCGGTAAGTATGTGTCCTTTACCATTACTTTTCTGCTGCCCTTTGGATTAGTTTTTGAACTGCCCCTGGCGGCGTTCTTTTTATCTCAACTGGGCCTTATAAGCTATAAATTCATGACTAAAAACCGGAAGTATGCCATATTTGTATCAGTGGTAATTTCAGCGGCTATTGTTCCCACACCGGATATGATTACCCCGCTGCTGATGGCATCACCCATGTACATTTTATATGAGGTCAGTGCCCAGATAGTGAGATTTGTTGAGTGGCGTAAGCGCCGGAAGGCCCGGAAGGAAGATAACGAAGAAGACAGCGGTGAATTAAGTGAAAGTTAACAACAGATACCCCGGGGAGCCGGGGTTTTTTTATTATAAATTTTGACGCAGCCAAGGTATTTACCGGAGAAAACGACAGCCTGCAAATTGAAAAAACAATGAAGTGTAAATACCGTCTGTATGAGAGTTAATAATATTTTATGTCAAAAAATAGCAAATTGCGTATGATTTTAGATGATTATGTGAAACAAGCAACAATGTCATTTGCAAGTTTTATAAAACAAAAAAAGAGGTAGTTTAAAACTACCTCGCTAGTATATTTGTTATTTAAACGGCTTGTTCTATGATTTTCAGCAAGCTGCTTGGATTGTCAGTTTTACTGGCCAGGCTGATAAGCTTTTTTTCATTTATAACTCCTACCTCGCCATCCGGGAGAGTAACGCTGAACTTGCTGGTGCCTGGAACCGGGATGACTTTAATACCCGCCGATGTCAGCCGGTTGATAGCGTTGGAAAGTTTCACTTGCCTCACCTCCGCTGTTTGAGAAAGCAATCACTATCTTTATTATAGTATAGTATAAGTCAAAAATGTTAAAAGTCAAAGAGTTTTTTGTTAAAAAGTGAAACTTTAAAGTTAAATTACAGTATTTAGCACTTAATTGTTCTGTTTAGCATATTTAATGCAGCCCTTACAGGTTAATGGGTAATAAGCCCGCTCACCCGGTATTTGGTATAAAGTATTACGTGCAGCATATCGGCTGATGATTAATTTGTTAGTACGGTTTGCCAAAATTAAACCCGCTATGTTTTTTTGAGCATAACTTTAGCATCAGCGGCAGGATATTTTGCCGACAATATTAAAATATTAAATAACTGCCATACATTTCCGAAAATTGGGGGGGTAAAAATATGAAGGATGTTCCGAAGGAAGTTTTAGAAGCAGTACGCCAGGCGGCCTGTGACAATGTTATTTCCTGTGCAGCGGCTCATAAACTGGCTGAAAAATTAAATGTACCACCAAAGCTTGTAGGTAAGGCTGCTGATCAGCTGAAGATAAAAATTAAGCACTGCCAATTAGGCTGTTTTTGAACGGGGGAAGTTAAATGGATTTATTCAATGTAATTACTGTTGCTGATGCCAAGAAAAAATTAAGTGCATATATTGAAAGCAGGACTCCAGAGACCGTCCCCCTGCTGTCCGCGTTGGGCAGGGTGCTGGCGGCAGATGTAAAAGCATGTGAAGACGTTCCGGGTTTTCACCGTTCTACTATGGACGGCTATGCGGTTAAAGCCCAAAATACTTTTGGAGCGTCAGAAACACTGCCCGCTTACTTGGATGTAGTTGGTCAGGTACAAATGGGTGCATCCCCGGGGGGGAAAATTAAAGACGGGGAAGCATGGGCTATTTCAACCGGCGGCATGCTCCCGGAGGGTGCCGATGCGGTAGTAATGGTAGAATACACAGAAAAATTGGATGACAAAACAATAGGGGTAATTAAACCTGCAGCACCGGGAGAAAACGTGGTGCGAAAAGCTGAAGATGTACCTGCCGGAGCTGTGGTGTTAAAAGCCGGGCATTTAATTCGCCCGCAGGATCTCGGTATTTTGGCAGCAGCAGGCGTTACCGGGGTGCCGGTACTGCCACGATATAAAGTAGGCATTGTATCAACAGGTGATGAACTGGTTGAACCTGCTGATGTTCCCGGCCCCGGACAGGTGAGGGATATTAATTCATACACCCTGTATGGGCTGGTGCAGCAGGCTGGAGGCATACCGAACCTGTATGGTATAGCAAAAGATAATTTTGATGTGTTAAAGGAAAAAATGTCTAAGGCCCTGGTTGAAAATGATATTGTTCTGGTGTCAGGCGGCAGTTCGGTTGGAACCAGGGATGTCAGCGCCGGGGTGATAAATGAATTGGGACAACCTGGTGTGCTTTTTCACGGTATAAATATTAAGCCGGGCAAACCCACCATTGGTGCAGTGGTAAATGGTAAACCGGTATTCGGTCTGCCCGGCCACCCTGTCTCTGCTATGGTGGTTTACAACCTGCTGGTGAATCCTTTGGTACGCTGGGGTTCATATCAAAATGAAGGCCAAAATATTTTAGTAAGGGCTAAAATTACCCGCAATATGCGTTCTGCAGCCGGCAGGGAAGATTTCCTGCGCGTAAGGGTGTACGTTGATAAAGGAGAATTATATGCTGAACCTGTCCTGGGTAAATCAGGTTTAATCAGCACTATGGTTAAAGCTGACGGCATTGCCCGCATTCCTGAGAGCAGAGAAGGTGTAGAAGTGGGCGAGTACGTGGAAGTTCAGCTGTTTTAATAAACAGGAACATGATAAACAATAAAAGGTGGTAGGTCCAATGAAGAGGGATGTATATCTTGATGATAAACCCTGGGAGCAAGCGCTGGATGAGTATATTAAATATTTAGATGAAATAGGGGCACTAGATCCCGGGAAACCTGAAGTAATTAAAGCTGAAGAAGCACTGGGTAGAGTCACTGCTGGTCCTATATATGCTGCTAGTTCCTCACCTCATTACCATGCTTCAGCAATGGATGGGGTAGCAGTACGTTCAATTGACACCTTTGGCGCTTCAGAAACCACCCCTAAACAATTAAAGATGGGTGAGCAGGCAGTAATGGTAGATACAGGGGATCCTATACCTGAGGGATTTGACTCTGTAATAATGATAGAAGATGTTCACTTTGTAAGTGAAGATGTAATAGAGATAACCTCGGCGGCCGCCCCCTGGCAGCATGTACGGGTAATTGGCGAAGATGTGGTGGCTACCGAAATGATCCTGCCGGGAAATCATGTAATTAGGCCGGTGGATATTGGGGGAATGCTGGCTGGCGGTGCAGCCGAAATACCAGTACATCCCCGGCCCAGGGTAGCAATATTACCGACAGGAACGGAGCTGGTGCAGCCCGGAAAAAAAGAATTAAAGCCCGGCGATATTATTGAATACAACTCAAGGGTTTTAGGTGGCTGCATTAAAGAGTGGGGTGGACAGCCGGTCAGGTGGGATATTACCATAGATGATTATGAACTGCTAAAGGACCAGGTGTTAAAGGCTGTTAAGGAATCGGATATAGTGGTAATAAATGCCGGTTCTTCAGCAGGTAGAGAGGATTATACCGCAGACCTGGTGCGTGAGCTGGGTAAAGTTATAACCCATGGTGTAGCCACCAAACCGGGAAAGCCGGTAATTTTAGGAGAAGTAGAAGGCAAACCGGTGGTAGGGGTACCGGGCTACCCTGTTTCAGCGGTGCTGGCCTGCCAGCTGTTTGTCAAGCCGCTGGTATATAAAAAGCTGGGTACTGTTCCCCCTGCAGTACCAAAAACAACTGCCACCATTTCCCGTAAACTTGTTACCCCCATAGGAGTAGAAGAATTTGTAAGGGTTAAGCTGGGAAAGGTGGGAAGCAAAACTATTGCCACTCCCATATCGCGCGGTGCAGGACTGATAATGACTATGGTGCGGGCAGACGGGATTTTAAGGGTACCCCGGAACATTGAAGGATACCAGGCCGGGGAAACGGTGGAAGTAGAGTTAATGCGCTCAATGGAGGAAATAGATGAGACCACTGTAGTTATTGGCAGCCATGATATAGCACTGGATATTTTGGCTAACTACCTGCGCAAAATGTACCCTCAGGCCACCCTTTCTTCCGCCCATGTGGGCAGTTTGGGAGGGCTTTCTGCACTGAAGCGCGGTGAAGCTCACTGTGCAGGGTCTCATCTTTTAGACGAAGAAACCGGTGAATATAATATTCCGTATATAAAAAGACTGCTGCCGGATAAAGACATAATACTGGTTAACCTGGTGTACCGGGAACAGGGTTTAATTGTGGCTAAAGGCAACCCCAAAAATATAAAAGGGCTTGCAGATTTAACAAGATCAGATGTCAGCTTTGTAAACCGCCAGCGCGGTGCCGGAACCCGCATTTTACTGGACTTTAAACTGAAGGAACTGGGTATAGATCCTGCTGAGATACACGGCTACCAGCATGATGAATACACCCACATGGCGGTGGCTGCTGCAGTGGCCAGTGGATCTGCTGATGCGGGACTGGGAATTAAAGCGGCAGCCAAGGCCTTGGACCTGGAATTTATCCCGGTGGTGGAAGAAAGATACGACTTGTGCATACCGGCCGAATATTTTAATAAGCCTGTCATCCAGAGGATCTTAAATGTGATAGCAATGCCTGAATTTAAACAGCATGTAGAAAACCTGGGTGGGTATGACCTGCGAGACTGCGGTAAAATTATGTGGCGGCAGGGTGATGAATAATGATAGATCCGGGCCGGTTGAAAGTGGGCTATAAAGTTTGGCTGGAATGGGACGGCACTGTATTTGGAGAAGGGTTATTTAAGCTGCTTCAACTAATACATAAGACCGGTTCAATTTCCGCCGCTGCCCGGGAAATGAGTATGTCTTATCGGGCGGCCTGGGGAAAAATAAAAAAAGCTGAAAAACGTTGGAACGTAAAACTGGTGGAAACCCAGGTTGGAGGTGACCAGGGCGGCGGTGCCCTGCTCACCCCCCCTGCCTTAGAACTTATCAACAGCTATGAGCAGTTTCAGCAGGAAGTAAGTAAAAGTATTAACAAGATTTTTGAGCAAATTTTCTAAACTAAACAGCGATGCGCTGGGGATTAGTATAGATATTCAGGCGGTTACCCCGGGCAAATCCAACCACGGTAATTCCCAGTTCTTTGGCCATGTTTACTGCCAGGACAGTGGGGGCGGAGCGGGATACAATAATGGGTATTTTCATCTTTGCCACCTTGATTAATATTTCTGAGGATATGCGCCCGCTGAACACCATTATTTTATCCTGCAGTTCAATATTGTTTAAAAAGCAGTAGCCGTTAATCTTATCTACTGCATTGTGCCGGCCTATATCCTCAAAAAATAATATAACTTCGTCCGGGGTACAGAGAGCGGCGTTGTGCACACCGCCAGTCTGCCGGAAGAGAGCAGACTTTTCTTCCAGTTTGGTAGTAAGTTTCCAGATTTGCTGGGGTGTTATTCTTATGCTATTATTAACCTTAGACATAGACCGGGCATCGTTTATAAAGTAAAAAGATGATCGCCCGCGACCGCAGCAGGAGGTAATATACCTCTTCATAAACTGTTTTTCTGCCTGTCCGGCTGCTGCCCTCACATTAATGATCCCCTCTTCTTCATTTACCGAAAGATGGTATAAGTCTGAGGGGTCAAGAAGAATACCCTCCGAGCAGAGAAATCCCACTGCCAGCTCTTTCAGGTATTGTGGAGAGCAGAGAAGGGTTACAAACTCTTTGTCATTAAGAAAAATAGTTATAGGTACTTCCTGTACTACATTGTCGTTTTCCTGGGAAACCTTATTTTTAACAACCCTGGTAATAGGGAGGGAAAGATAGTTTTTACTCATATACAATCCTCCAGTATTTGTCATATTAGTTTTATTTTAATTAATTTTTTTAATAATGTACATACCAAGAGGTGATGCAGATGATCAAAGTAGGAATATTAACTATGAGTGACAAAGGAGCCCGGGGGGAACGGGAAGACAAAAGCTGCGAAGTAATTAAAGAAATGATAAAAAGTATTGATGGTGAGGTGCAGTACTATAAAGTTATTCCTGATGATTTTGATGTTATTAAAGAAGAATTGTTTTACTGCTGTGACAGGTTGGAATTAGAGTTGGTATTAACCACCGGGGGAACAGGCTTCAGCCCGCGGGACAATACACCTGAAGCCACCCTGGCGGTTGTAAAAAAACAGGTGCCGGGAATACCGGAAGCAATGCGTATGGCATCTTTAGAAAAGACCCCCCAGGCTATGCTGTCCAGGGCGGTGGCTGGGATACGCGGGAAGACACTAATTATTAATTTGCCGGGAAGCCCAAAAGGAGTAAGGGAGTGCTTGGAAGTGGTAATGCCAGTACTGCCGCACGGGCTGGACATATTATCCGGCCGGGGTGGAGAGTGCGGTAAAGAGTAATTTATTACCCTGGAAATTTTTTATTTTTTTAGTATAAACAGGGATACAGCCGGCAACAATATAAGTGGTAAAATTACAAGTTATAGAAAACCAGGTAAAAGTAATATAGACTGAGAAATTAAAAGCTAGATACCTCTAATTTACTGTATTAATAGATTTATGAAGTTTTCTTCCCTCAAAGGTATTTGCTTTTGGTTTATCGGTTCTATATTATATTACCTGGATGTTAGCACTCAACCCTGTTGAGTGCTAACAATTAAGTTAAGCATTTAAAACAAAATATTTTTCAATGTCAAGGAGGGGTACTTGTGGCTACAATTAAACCTTTAGGAGACAGGGTAGTAGTAAAACCTTTACCCAGTGAAGAGGTGACTAAAAGCGGTATTGTTCTGCCGGATACTGCCAAAGAAAAGCCCCAGCAGGCAGAAGTAATTGCTGTCGGACCAGGACGTGTGCTGGAAAATGGTCAGCGTCAAACTATTGACGTAAAAGCTGGCGATAAAGTATTATATTCTAAGTTTGCTGGTAATGAATTCAAAATTGATGGTGAGGAATATCTGATTTTACGCGAAATGGATATTCTTGCAGTTGTTGAGTAATGAACTGCTTTAATCAAATACCTAATAAAAGGAGGTAATTATTTTGGCAGGAAAGCAAATTCTCTTCCGTGAAGATGCACGCAGAAAGCTGGAAAAAGGAGTTAATGCTCTGGCTGAAGCTGTTAAAGTAACTCTCGGTCCGAAAGGCCGCAATGTAGTATTAGAGAAAAAATTCGGTTCCCCGTTAATTACTAACGACGGTGTAACAATTGCCAGGGAAATTGAACTTTCCGATCCCTTTGAAAATATGGGTGCCCAGCTGGTAAAAGAAGTTGCAACAAAAACCAATGATGTTGCCGGTGACGGTACTACCACTGCTACTGTGCTGGCACAAGCTATGGTCCGGGAAGGACTGAAAAACGTAGCTGCTGGTGCTAACCCCATTATTTTGAAGCGTGGTATTGAAAGAGCAGTAGAAAAAGCTGTAGAAGAAATTAAAAAATCCGCTAAAACCATTGAAACGAAGGAAGCTATTGCCCAAGTTGCTTCTATTTCTGCAAATGATAAAACAATCGGTGAACTCATTGCTGATGCAATGGAGAAAGTTGGTAAAGACGGTGTGATTACCGTTGAGGAGTCTCAAGGTATCGGTACTTCCCTGGAAGTAGTTGAAGGTATGAACTTTGACCGTGGATACATTTCACCTTACATGATCACCGATACCGATAAGATGGAAGCCAGCTTGAAAGATCCATACATACTGATCACTGACAAGAAGATTAGTGCTGTAGCTGATGTTCTGCCTATCCTGGAAAAAGTTGTACAGAGCGGCAAACCTCTGCTGATCATCTGTGAAGACCTGGAAGGCGAAGCATTGGCTACCCTGGTACTGAACAAGCTGCGCGGTACTATGACTGTTGTAGCTGTTAAAGCACCCGGCTTTGGTGATCGTCGTAAAGCTATGCTGGAAGATATAGCTATTTTAACTGGTGGTACTGTAATCACTGAAGAAGTAGGCCTGAAGCTGGAAAATGCAACCCTGGATATGCTGGGAACAGCTAACCAGGTTACTGTTAAGAAAGAAGAGACCATTATTGTTGGTGGTCAAGGCGATCAGGATAAGATTACTGCCCGTGTTGCTCAAATTAAGAAGCAAATTGAAGAAACAACATCTGAATTTGACAAGGAAAAACTGCAAGAACGCCTGGCAAAACTGGCTGGCGGCGTAGCAGTAATTTCTGTTGGTGCTGCTACCGAGGTAGAAATGAAAGAAAAGAAACTGCGCATTGAGGATGCTCTGAATGCTACCCGTGCTGCAGTTGAAGAAGGTATTGTACCCGGCGGTGGTACCTGCTATGTAGACATCATTTCTGCCCTGGATGAACTCACTTCTGATGTCCTTGATGAGCAAACAGGTATTAACCTGGTTAAGCGTGCCCTGGAAGAGCCGCTGCGTCAAATCGCTAACAACGCTGGCGTAGAAGGTTCTGTAATTGTTGAGAAAGTACGCAACGAGGCTAAAGGTATTGGTTATAACGCATTAACCGGTAATTTTGAAAATATGATTGAAAACGGTATCGTGGATCCTGCTAAAGTAACTCGTTCCGCACTGCAAAATGCTTCAAGCATTGCTGCTATGATTCTTACTACCGAAACCCTGGTAGCTGATGAACCTGAGAAAGAAGATAAGGGTCCAGATGCAGGCGGAATGCCTCCAATGATGTAACTTGAAAGTTAACAAAAATCCCTGTGCCCAGTGCACAGGGATTTTTTTATTTAAAGTAGTAAATATTAGAGATAAGTAATTAAAAGAAAGTGGTGAGCTTATGAACATTAAAGATAGCCTTATACAGTTAATAGGAGGAACACCGCTTGTACGTTTAAAAAAAGTCATTACCCCTCCTTCTGCAGAACTTGTGGCTAAGGTGGAGTATTTTAATCCCGGGGGAAGTGTCAAAGACCGCATTGCTGTTTCCATGATTGAACGGGCGGAGGAGCAGGGAAAGCTGGATAAAGATACTGTGATTATAGAACCTACCAGCGGCAACACCGGAATTGGACTGGCCATGGTATGTGCAATAAAGGGATACCGTTTAATTTTAACCATGCCGGAAACTATGAGCGTTGAAAGGCGCAATTTGCTTAAGGCTTATGGTGCAGAAATTATACTAACGCCGGGAGATAAGGGAATGACAGGGGCGGTAGAGAAAGCTAAAGAACTGGCCCAGCAGTATCAAAAATCTTTTGTTCCCCTCCAGTTTGAAAATAATGCTAACCCCAGAGCCCACCAGGTTTTCACGGCGGAAGAAATTTGGCGGGATACTGATGGTAGGGTGGATGTTTTTGTTGCTGGAGTTGGTACCGGGGGAACTATAACCGGCGCAGCCAAAACTTTAAAAGAAAAAAATCCGGACATACAGGTGGTAGCGGTGGAACCTGCGGAGTCCCCGGTGCTTTCCGGGGGAAAGGCTGGACCTCATAAAATACAAGGTATAGGTGCAGGTTTTATACCTGAAGTATTAGACATGGAATTAATTGATGAGATATTTCAGGTAACCGGTGAACAGGCCATTGAGACTGCCCGCAGACTGGCCAGGGAAGAAGGAATGCTGGTTGGCATATCTTCTGGTGCAGCGGCATATGCTGCATTAAAGGTAGCCCAGCGGTTGGAAAATCACGATAAACTGGTGGTGGTTCTTCTCCCGGATACAGGAGAACGTTATCTTTCTACAGAGTTATTTCAACCAGGTAAACCTAAAGAGTCTTTTTAGGCTAACCAGTAATACAGGGGCTCATTTATTGAGTCCCTGTTTTAAATATAAAAAAGGATTTATGGTTTTAATGTAATAATTAATTATCTAATTAATAATCAAAAGGAGAAAATAATGAAGTGCAGTAAACCTATTATTAACCCCTACCTGGCAGTGGTGCTGGGGGTTTTAGCCGCTGCTTTTTCATCAATTTTTACTAAACTTGCCCAGGCTCCACCGCTGATTATTGCTTTTTACAGGTTGAGTTTTACGGTCCTCCTGCTGGCTCCTGCCGCTTACGTCACTGGGCGCAGCGAGTTAAAAAGAATTGGCAGAAAGGACCTGCTTCTTGCTGTTGCTTCCGGAATTCTTTTAGCGCTGCACTTTGCTGTTTGGATTACCTCACTAAATTATACCACGGTGGCCAGTTCTACCGTCCTGGTAACTATGCAGCCTCTTTTTGTTATTATTGGAGGTTATTTTTTATACCAGGAAAAATTGACCCGCAGAGGATTAACCGGTGCAGCAATGGCTCTTCTGGGAAGCATAATAATTGGCATTAACGACTTTCGTGTGGGCGGGCAGGCCCTGTGGGGTGATCTATTGGCCTTTGCCGGGGCTGTTTTTGTGGCCGGGTACGTTTTAATAGGCCGTAAATTGAGGGCAAAATTATCATTGTTTTCTTATGTTATTGTGGTATATGGTGCGTCTGCCCTTACACTGCTGGTGTTTAGTTTGGCCGCAAATCTGCCGTTCTTTTCATATGAGAGCAGCACCTGGCTGTGGTTTTTGCTTCTAGCTGTGGTACCGACAATTTTTGGCCACACGGTCTTTAACTGGGCGCTGCGCTATGTAAAGGCGGCAGTGGTTTCTGTAAGCATACTGGGAGAACCGGTTGGAGCAACAATACTGGCATATTTTATATTTCATGAAGTGCCATCACTGCTGCAGCTGGCAGGGGGGACAATTATTATTACCGGGCTTTACGTATTTATTTTTTCGGTGGCGGTACAGCGTCAAGAATTACCTGTAAAAGAAAAAAATGCGGAACCTACGGTGAGCTAATATGAGATACAAGCTGTTTGCAGTAAAATACGGCTGGGTTGCAGCAGCGTGGAGTGACAGGGGTTTATGCGCCCTAACCCTGCCCTGCACCGAACCTGGGCAGGCAGTTCTCGGCCTGGCAGATAGACTTAAAATAGACGTAAATCAACTGGTGGAGGGCAGCATCGGCAGCCAGTTACGAGGGCTGGAAGATGAACTTAAAAGGTATTTTGAAGGCCAAAGATGTGATTTTAATTACCCACTTGATTTAAGCTGGTGCACTCCATTTCAGTATAAAGTGCTTACCAGTATAAAAAATATACCTTATGGAGAGACCAGGACATACAGGCAGGTTGCAGAGATGATTGGCCGGCCTGGGGCCAGCAGGGCAGTTGGCGGGGCTCTCCGTTCCAACCGGGTGCTGCTGGTACTGCCGTGCCACAGGGTTATTTGCAGTGACGGCAGCCCGGGCGGTTTTGGCGGCCGGCCGGAGTGGAAAGTTAAACTTTTAGAGATTGAGAAAAAATAAAAAATATTTAGAATTACATTAAATATATATGTATTTTATACCAAATGTAAGGAACATTGTATTAAGTTGCTCTTACTTTAATATGCGGCGTGTGACAACTATTAATTGCTGTAATAGTTGATTTACGCAGCTGCATTTATTTAGTAAAATATTGTACAGTACATACTGTACGATATATATTAATTTCATAATAAGATATTTCCTGGATGCGCTGAATCCTGTAATACAGGAGCGGGGGAACCATTTTTTGGGGTGAATCCGTAAGGTAGGGCTACCCTGCAGCCCGAACCCGGCAGCTAACCTCGTAAGCGTGGCAAGGGAGCAGTCAAGTTAGGCCGTAGTGTACCGTTTTAAACTAAGTTTACACTAAAATTATGGTCATATTTTTATATGGTAAAAACTGCCCCTGCCGTGGGCGGTTTTTTATTTACACTACCAGAAACATCCAAGTTATTTACCAGAGAAAACGGCAGCCGGCAAATTCGGTCTATTATATGTGCCGGCGTGTCTTCGGAGTGTAAATATCTTGGCGGTAATTAATAATGAGGGGGAGATTAGTGAAGTGAGTTTCTTTAAGAAAGCGAAGCTGGTTTTTGCTGTTTCATTACTTATCACCCTGGCGTTGGTGGCTGCAGCCTGCAGTGGGCCAGGTAAGGATGGGCAAGTTAAGAAAACCCTTGTCTTTGCTGATGCCGGTTGGGACAGTATTCGGGTACATAATGCCATCGCAATGAAGATTTTAGAACATGGTTACGGTTATAAAACAGATGTTATGCCTGGTTCTGAGACATCTTCCTTTGAAGGAGTTAAAAATGGCGATATTGATGTTTATATGGAAGTGTGGTCAGGCAACATTATCGACAAGTACAATGAAGCAGTTGAAAACAGCGAAGTATTGGAAGTATCTGTAAACTATGACGACAATAAGCAGGGACTATACGTTCCTACATACGTAATTAAAGGGGATCCAGAGAGAGGGATAGAGCCCATGGCTCCGGACTTGGAGTCAATACATGACCTTCCTAAGTACTGGGAGCTGTTTAAAGACCCAGAGGACCCGGACAAGGGCAGGATTTATGGTTCTATCCCGGGCTGGTTTGCTGATACGGTTTTAGCTGCCCAGGTAAAGGAATTTGGCCTGGATAAATATTTTAATTACTTCCAGCCGGGCTCTGGTACTGCACTGGCCACTTCACTTACCACAGCTGTTAAAAACGGAGAACCCTGGGTTGGTTATTACTGGGAGCCCACCTGGATCAGTGGTAAATACGATCTTACACTGTTGAAAGTGGCACCGTATGATGATGAAAAATGGGAAAATAATTATAAATGTGATTTTCCATCCCAAAGGTTGACTATTATAGTACCACCCGAGTTAAAAGAAAAAGCACCTGAAGTTGTTGAATTTTTAAGCCACTACCAAACAAGTGCAGAAATAACTGCTGACTGCCTGGCTTACATGCAGGACAACAAAGCTGCGCCTGAAGATGCAGCAGAATACTTCTTGAAAAAGTATGAAGATCTATGGACTAAATGGGTACCTGATGAAGCAGCAGAGAAAGTTAAGGCAGCTATCCAGTAAGTTTATTAATTAGGTTGGCTGGTATAAACTGGCCAACCTATTTGGGTTGACTAATTATTTAGGCAGAGAGGTGAAAAAGGCTGCACCTGCAGCTGGTAATAATGAGTAATTTTCCTGAAGAATGGCGATTTGAACTGGGGATTTATGTAAAGAAAATTGTAGATTGGCTTACCACCAACCTGGGCGGTATATTTGAAGCCGTCAGCAGTGTAATTTTGTGGTTTATGATTTACGTAGAAGACTTTTTGCTTTGGCTTCCCTGGTGGCTGGTGATTGCTGCTGTTTTCATTTTAAGCTGGCGTTATATCTCCAAGCTTGCAGCAGTGCTGTTTCCACTATTATTGTTTTTAATCGGTACTTTTGGCTACTGGGATCTGATGATGTACACTTTAGCTATTATATTGACTTCTGTTCTTATTTCCATTTTACTGGGAATTCCTGTGGGAATCTTAATGGCTTACAGTAGGTTAACAGAATCCTTTATGAGGCCGGTACTGGATTTCATGCAGACTATGCCCAGCATGGTGTACTTAATTCCAGCTATGATGCTGTTTGGCATGGGTAAAGTTCCGGCCGTTTTTGCTACCACTGTCTATGCCATACCCCCGGTAATCAGGTTGACAAACCTGGCTATTCGCCAGGTTTCCAAGGAGATGGTGGAGGCGGCGGCATCATTTGGCTCGTCTCCCTGGCAGATACTTTCTAAAGTGCAGCTTCCCCAGGCCATGCCCACCATAATGGCTGGTATTAACCAGACTACCATGATGGCACTGGCAATGGTAGTTATTGCTTCTATGGTTGGTGCCAAGGGCCTGGGAATGGAAGTGCTTATCTCATTAAACAGGATAGATGTTGCCCGGGGATTTGAAGCTGGGCTGGGAATTGTTATCCTGGCCATCATAATAGACAGGTTATCCCAGGGAATTGCCAGGAGGTATAAAGTTAACGAAGAAAGCTAAAATGAAAGTGGGAGTTAGAAAATGACGGTTAAGTTAGAGGTGCAGAATTTAACAAAAATTTTTGGCAGTAAACCCGAGTCGGTTATAGACTTGGTAAAGCAGGGTGTTTCCAAAGATGAAATTCTGAAAAAAACCGGCCATACAGTGGGTATATATAATGCTTCATTTAAAGTAAATGAAGGGGAAATATTTGTAATCATGGGCCTGTCGGGCAGCGGCAAGTCAACTTTAATTCGCTGCCTGAACCTCTTAAACAAGCCCACTGAAGGGAAAATATATATTGATGGGGAAAACATTTTAGAATACGACAGCACAAAACTAAGGGAGCTGCGGCAGAAAAAAATAGCAATGGTTTTCCAGCATTTCGGACTCTTAAGCCACCGGAATGTAATTGAAAATGTTGAATACGGGCTGGAGGTAAGAGGGGTACCCAGGGAAGAAAGACGCGAAATTGCTAAACAGGCCTTAGCCAGCACCGGCCTGTCCGGCTGGGAGGAAAAAATGCCCGGGGAGCTCAGCGGCGGGATGCAGCAGCGTGTCGGCCTGGCCCGGGCACTGGCCAACGACCCGGACATTTTATTAATGGATGAGCCGTTTAGTGCCTTGGACCCGCTTATTCGCCGGGAAATGCAGTTTGAACTGATGGAACTGCAGTCAAGGCTGAAAAAGACCATTATTTTCATTACCCACGATATAAATGAGGCCTTTAAAATTGGTGACCGGGTTGCGGTAATGAAAGATGGGAAGATTGAACAAATCGGCACCCCGGAAGAAATACTGGCCTCACCGGAAAGTGAATATATAGAAAATTTTATCCAGGACATTGACCGTTCCAAGGTATTTCAGGCCAAGCACGTTATGTATAAACCAAGTGCTTTAGTTTTTTCTAAAGAAGGCCTTAAAGCAGCCATTAAAGAAATGAAATCTAACGGTATATCCAGTGTGTTTATTGTTGATAACCAGAGAAAACTGCTGGGCCTGGCAACCATTGATGATGCCGTCCGGGCAGTGAAAGAAAATAAATCCTTAAATGATATTATTAGAACTGATTTGTACTATACCACGGACGAGGAGGCATACCTGCAGGATTTAATTCCCAAGGCTACAGATTCCAAGTACCCCATAGCAGTAGTAAATGAAAACAATAAATTAATGGGAATAATTTCCAGGGTAGCTGTTTTGTCAGCTCTGGTATAAATTAATCCCCCTGCAGTCTTACCTTAGAGAACTGAAGGGGGATTACATTTATAGTCCGGCATACTGTGCTACTTAATCTCAAATTTTTGGTTATCATTTAACCCATATTTACAAATTGTTTCCTTAGTGGGATAACCGCTGCTGTCCCAGTCCCGAAGGTTATAATACTCGGTGAGCATCAGTTTTACATCTGCTTCAGTAAAATAATGCCCTTTACATGGTCCGCTGGGGAGGGGTTCGGTCATAAAGCGTTTGGGCAGCTTATCTTCAGCCGGATTTAACCCTTCTCTTAAATTAAATAACCTTCCCAGGTTCCATATTTTTGCACCCAGTTCCAGGAACTGTTCTTCGCTGAATTCCCTGCCGGTACATGCCTTAAGCAGTCTTAAGTATGTGCCTGCGCTGATGCCAAAGTGGCCAAAGTCGCATTTTACCAGTGTATCCAGTGCTGTTAAGTAGTTTTGTTCATGGACAATTATTTCTGCTTTGCCGGAGCAGGCAAGCCGGTCAAGTATCCTGCCTTTCCATGGTTCACCAGCCAGTTCATAGCCCAGCGGTAGGCCCCGCTGGTGGCAGCCGCCGCGGTCGGCAGTCATCAGTGCCAAGGCAATACCCGGGTTGCCCCTTGGTCCCCAGGCGGGTACTTCCAGTCCTTTAATGTGCACTGCAAAGCTTTCAGATTCACTGCCAATTTTTTCTGCAGCTCGTTTTACCCCTTCGGCCAATATATTACCCAGCTCATTTTTTCTGTAAGCTATATTCTTTAAAATTTCTGCCGCTGCCTCTGCGTTTCCGAAATTGGCATTCTGGGGCAGTGTACTTTTATCTATTAAACCTTTTTCTGCAGCTTCCAGGGCAAAACCAACCACACTGCCGGCACTGATGGTATCAATACCTAAGCTGTCACATAATGCTGACAGGTATGTTACTGCCTTGGCATCACCGATTTCCAGGTTGGAGCCTAAAAGCCCGGCTGATTCATATTCAACAATGTCTGAAATGGTACCAGCATAGCGTCCGGTTCGAATGTACCCTACCTTGCTGCACCGGATTGGGCACCCGGCACAGGCTTCACTGCGCAGCCAGTAATGATTATTTTGCCCCAGGTCGCTAATGCTGTCGGCCAGGTCAAAAGTTCCATCCTGGTAGTTTCGCCTGGGCAGCAGTCCTGCTTCGTTGGCAAAGGGAACTGCAGAGGCAGTGCCGGTATCTACCAGTGCCTGTACATCCGGGCTTTGTTTAAGTTCAACGTAACCCTGCTGAACAGCCGATAAGAACTCTTTGCGATTGCTTACTCTGACAGTATTGCTGCCGCGGATGGCAACGGCTTTTAAGTTTTTAGACCCCATCACTGCACCGGCGCCGCCCCGTCCGGCCTGCCGGTTGTACTCGCAGGAGATAAGGGCAAAGCGGACGGTGTTTTCACCGGCCGGGCCGATGGTGGATACTTTTATAGTGCTGTCACCCAGCTCGTCCTTAATAGCCCTGTTGGCTTCCAGGGCACCAGTTCCCCATAGGTGACCTGCATCCCGCAGTTCAACTTTATCATCATTTATCCAAAGATATACAGGTTTATCTGAACGGCCAGTAATAATGATGCCGTCATACCCTGCATATTTTATTTCCTGGCCGAAATGACCGCCGAAGTACGAATCCAGCAGCAGGCCGGTAAGGGGAGATTTGGTAGCCACGCAGGCGCGCATGGAAGGGGCTAATGTACCAGTCAGCGGGCCAGGGAAGAACATCAGGGGGTTTTCAGGGGCTAACGGGTCAGTACCCTCAGGAAGCAGGTCGTATAAAAGTTTCATGGCATAACCTTTACCCCCCACGTACTGGTCCTGCAGCCACTGGGGCACATCCACAATATTTACATTTCCGGTGGAGAGGTTAACTGTTAAAAATTTTCCCATCCAGCCATTACTCATCTTTTTCCCCTCCCAGTTTTACTATTTGCAGCGCCCCGGTGGGACAGAACTGTACACATAACGGGTCGCCGCCGCATAAATCACATTTGCGGGCAGCTTTGTTTTCTTTATCCAACATAATCATGCTTTTCTGGCAGGCTTTTACGCACAGGCCGCAGCCGGTGCACTTGCTGTCGTCTATTATTACCGCTCCGTTGTCCTTATTCCGGTAAACCGCCTCCACGGGGCACACTTTTAGGCAGAATGCATTTTGACACTGCTGGCAGACTTCCGGCTGATGAATGAGGCCATTTCTGCCGGGAGATATGCGTAGTAGAGCCAACCGGGGGTTTGTACCCCCGGTTTTATGCTCTGAACATATCATTTGGCAGATAGCACAGCCGGTGCAGAGGTCAAAATTAGTGTAAATGACTGTGCGCATAACCTATTACCTCCACTAATATTTTATTTAATCTAAGCCAAAGCAGCGGCGGTAGATGGCTTCATAACCCTTAACGTCAATATCCCTGGGGTTGCCCACCGTTTGCGGATCCTTGTAGGCTTCTTCCGCCAACCGGGGAATTAAATCTGGTGATACCCCCTGTTCTTCCAGGGAAGGTATGTTCAGGTCATCCACCAGTTCATAAACAGCTTCTACTGCAGCTAAAGCAGCTTCTTCTGCAGTCATTCCAAAGGTGTTTACACCCATGGCCTGGGCAATGCGGGCGAACTTTTCCGGTTCTCCCATCCAATTGTATTCCATTACCGGGCCTAGAGCTGCTGCCACTGCCGTGCCGTGTGCCACCGGTACAATGCCGCCCAAGGTTTGAGTCATAGCATGCACCGCCCCGGCACTTTCACTTCCGTAAGACAGTCCGGCCAGCATAGCTGCCATGGCCATTCCGTAGCGGGCTTCAATGTCCTGGCCGTTAGCCACAGCCCGGCGCAGATATTTAGCAGCGTATTCAATGGCCAAAAGGGCCACTGCATCGGTTGCTGGCTGAGCATAATGGCAGGTATAGCACTCTATGGCATGACATAGAGCATCCATGCCGGTACCTGCAGTTACCAGCGGGGGCATAGTAACGTGCAGCTCGGGGTCAATTATGGTCAGGTGAGCAGCAATCAGGGGGCCGCCCACATTAAATTTAAACTGCCTGGCCGGGTCAGTGATTACCGCCCACTGTGTTACCTCACTTCCGGTACCTGCGGTGGTAGGTATAGTTATAAGGGTTGGAATGCGCTTTGACAGCGTTTTTTTGCCTTCAGCACATTCGTATTCAAGCACTGGTTCCCCGTGGGAGATTTCTACACCAACTGCCTTGGCGGTATCCATGGAACTTCCGCCGCCAACAGCAATTAAGCCGTCGCAGCCTTCAGCTTTGTACATTTCTGTACCTTTAGCCACGCACTCCAGGTCCGGGTTAGGGATTACCTTATCATAGAGAGCGTAAGGCAGGCCTGCTTTTTTCAAGCTGTCAATTACCGGATTCACAAGGCCGGCATTTAAAACACCTTGGTCGGTAACTATTAAAGGTTTTGATACTCCAAGCTTTTTAACTTCTTTACCAACAATTTTTACAGCACCAATACCGTTTTTCATAACGGTAGGAATCTCAAATTCTTTTACCCTGTGCATCCGTTCAAACCGCATAAACATTATGTAACATCCCCTTTCAATTAGTTAATTAAATTACGTATAAATAAAAAATAAAGAACGTACAGTTTAAACTGTACGTAAATTATATTATATAAAGAATTAAAATTCAAGTGGTTTTAACTTTGACATACAGTATAAATTATATATACTGTATTTGTAGGTTGTATTTCTAACGAAGGGAGCTTTACTCGTGCAGAAAAATAATGTTAATTCGGAGGAATATAAAAAATTAAATGAAGCTCGTGACTTAATCATAAATGCCATGGCAGAAACAATGGATTTTTATGGTGTAACCCCTTCCACCGGTAGGCTTTACGGCACCATGTTTTTTTTAGAGAAACCCATGACGCTGGATGAAATGGCTAAAGCCATGGGGATGAGTAAAACCAGTATGAGCAATACCGCGAGGACGCTGCTGGAGAAAAAGGTAGTAGAGAAAGTGTGGCAGAAAGGAGTTCGAAAAGATCTCTACCAGGCAGAACAGGATTTCTTCAAAACGTTTGCCGAGTTTTTCTGCCATGGATGGCGTCGTGAAATGGAAGTTAATTTAAAAGCAATAAATAAGGCAGAACCCATTATCAAGGAACTGGCTGAAAGTGATGACGAGCAGGTAAGAGAAGCGGCTCAAAAGGATTTAAAAAAATTGGAGAATGCCAAGAAGTACTACTTATGGTTGGAGCAGCTTGTAGAAGCTGTAGAGACCGGAAAAATATATGAGTTCATTCCTAAGCCAGAAGAAAGCGAGTAGATGGGTAAAAATGATAATAGGCTGTGATTTGGACGGTATAATATGCGACAACCTGCTGCTTTTAATTGAAGAACTTAATACTTACACTGGTGAGCAGATTAAAATAAATGATGTTACTGACTATGATGTAACCAGGATTTATAACATAACTAGGGAACAATTTATCCAGTTAATGAAAGAACGGGAAGAAGATATCTGTGATAAGTCTCCGCTTATGCCCGGTGCAGATAAATACTTACAGAAGCTGGCTTCCCAGGGGCATCAAATTCATATTATTACAGCCCGCAGCCCAAGGCTGGGGAAAATCACTATTAAATGGCTTAAACGTCACAAGATTCCCTTTCACCAGCTGCACATGTTAAACAGCCATGACAAGGTGGAGACATGTCAGCAGTTGAAGGTAGATGTAATGGTGGAGGATAATTACAACAATGCCGTACAGCTGGCAGAGGCAGGTATAAAAGTTATTTTGTTTAATGCCCCCCACAACTTAAAATGGAAGTGGACAGGCCCCCGCTGTGATAACTGGAATGATTTGTATAAACTGTTAACAGACAGATAATTGAGCGTTCTTGACTGTAAAACCTTTCCCGTTTAAAATATAAAGTGTCTTAATAGAAAACTGCCAGGGTAGCTCAGTGGTAGAGCAACGCACTCGTAATGCGTAGGTCGTGGGTTCAAATCCCATCCCTGGCTCCAGGAAAAAACCAGGCACCGCAAGCATTTGCGGTGTTTTTCTTTTATGCAAAAATTATAATTTTATGCAAATCGTTGCCCAAATTAAAAATAATTAACCATACTACTTAACTTCATCACCCAAAACCACCTCATCAATTTTATTTGCCGCTTCTTCCTGCATTCCTGGGAGCAGGTGGGAGTAAATATCCATGGTAATAGAAATTCCCACGTGGCCCAGGCGTTCTGACACCACTTTAGGGTGAATGCCCTGCTTTAAAAGCAAAGTGGCATGGGTGTGCCGCAGATCGTGGAACCTTATCTTAGGCAGCCCGTTTTTCTCCATGAACTTCGGGAACCAGCTGGAAACGGAATCCGGGTGCATGGGCCTGCCGTTGTTTTGGCAGAAAACCAGCCCGTTATCTTCATAAAAACCCGGGCCCAGCAGCAGTTTTATTTTGTTCTGCTCTACCTTGTGCTTTTTGAGAAATTCAATAATGGTAGAAGAAATCTTTACTGCCCTTCTGCTGCCGGCGGTTTTAGGCTGCTTGAATATGATGCCTTGTTCCGGTGTATATTGAATGGTCTGCCTTATCAACAGTGCTTTATTTTCCCAGTCTACATCCTGCCACCTGAGGCCCAGTATTTCTCCTCGGCGCATGCCGGTTGTTACCGCCAGCAGTACCGGGCCGTAGTAACTTGTACCTTTGGCTGCTTCCAGCATGGCTTTTACCTGTTTTTCATCCTTACCTCCCATTTGATACTAATTCTAACATATGCAAGTATTTTCTCCAAATCTTCTAGAAGGCTATATAGGTATGAATGATGATACACCCAATATATTTACCGTCACCGAACAACAATTGTTATCGCATTTTGCTGAGGTTAGACAAAATGGTAAATGTATTAGGAATGAAAAGCATCTTTTTCTGATATAATCATAATTGGTTGGGGTGTCAGCAATTTATAATTTAGGTGTTTGCTATGGATTTAGTTGCTGGAAAACAGCAGTAAAATTCTAGAAGGGGGCATTATTTCCAAATGGATAAACTGGAAAACCTTATTGACAATATGAAGGATGACATCATAAAATCCACTCAGGAACTCATAAAAATCAGAAGCGTTGAGGATGAAGCCAAACCCGGGATGCCCTTTGGAGAAGAGGTTAACCAGGCCCTTGAATATACCCTTAAATTGGGTGAAGGCCTGGGTTTAAAGGCTGAAAACATAGACGGGTATGCAGGACATATCGAGTATGGAGAAGGAGAGGAAACAATAGCTGTGCTTGTTCACCTGGACGTAGTACCTGAAGGCAACAATTGGACATATCCCCCTTACGGCGGAGAAATCCATGATGGCAAAATTTATGGAAGGGGAGCGATTGATAACAAAGGCCCTGCCGTTGCATGCATATATGGACTTAAAGCCATAAAGGATGCGGGATTGAAGCTGAACAGGAGAATAAGGATAATTTTGGGCACTGATGAAGAAAGCGGCTGGAAGGGTATCGAGTATTACTTTAAAAAAGTAAAAGAAAAGCCAATATGCGGTTTTTCACCGGATGCGGAATATCCAATAATCAACCGTGAAAAAGGAATCCTTGTCTTTAAGATGGTAAAAGATTTGACTGATAAAAATCAGGGAAATATTATTGTTAAAAGCATAAAGGGTGGAGATAGACCCAATGTGGTTCCCGATTACTGTGAGGTGGTGCTTGAAATAAAATCTGATGAAAATATCTTTGAAAAAATCTTTGAAGAACACAAAAAACAAGAAGGCGTAAAGATGGAACTAGAAAAGAAAGGACAAAAATACATAATAAAATCCCGTGGAAAATCTGCCCACGGAAGCCTGCCCCATAAGGGGAAAAATGCTATAACTCAATTGCTTGGTTTCCTTTCGAAGCTGGATTCCATTGAGGGAGATGTGAGTGAAATCATAAAATTCCTTTCACAAAAGATAGATGATGAACATGATGGGAAATCTCTTGGGATAGATTTGGAAGATGATGTTTCAGGCAAACTTGTGTTTAATCTCGGAACAATATCATTAGATGAACACAGGTGTGAGCTGGGAATAAACATCAGATACCCCGTTACCTTTACAGATGAAGATGTGTTTGGAAGGCTTAATAAAGTGTTAGAACCGTATGGAATTAAAGTGGTTGATATAGAACACAAAAAGCCCCTGTTTATTCCTGAAGACAATTTCTTAGTAAAAAAACTTCAAAAAGTGTATAAGGAGGTTACGGAAGAAGAACCCTACCTGATATCAATCGGTGGAGGGACATATGCCAGAGCCATTGATAACGCTGTTGCCTTTGGTCCCCTTTTCCCCGGGCGAGAAGAGCTTGCCCATCAAAAGGATGAACACATTTCAATTGATGATTTAATAACGAACGCAAAAATCTATGCCAGGGCGATGTATGAACTGGCAAAATAAGAAGAGGCAGAAAATGAGAAGGGGAAAAAGATTATAATGCTTTTTGGGTTTTTGATATACTATAATTTGTTTTAAGGAGAGCTTTTATGGAAATCATACTGATCAGGCATGGGGAAACCTGTGCCAATAAAGAAGGTCTGTGCCCACGGTTGGCTGGATACAGATTTAACAGCAAATGGCATAAGACAGGCTCATATCTTAAAAGAGAAGCTTAAAGATGAACGGATAAAGTGTATGTTTTCGAGTCCGCTAAAAAGATGTGTAAGAAGTGCAGAAATAATAAATGTTTATTACGGCCTTTCTATTTTAAAAGAGGAATTAATTAAGAGAAATCAACTTCGGCACATGGGAGGGGATAAGCTATGAACAGATTAAAAAGGCTTATCCCCTTCAGTCAAAAAATGGGAAAAGGACTGAAAAGATTTCAGGATATATTTACAAGCATATGCTCATAACTGTTGCTTTAAGTATACATAATGTCATAGTCAATTATCTAGAAGGAAAAACCCCTAGAAAGACAAGAGTTTTGTTTATAAAAGTTTAAATGACATTATGCTATCAATTTAGTGTTCCTAAATACTTCGTCTACTTTTTTTATTATTGAAGATTACATAGCCAGCAACAAAAATTAAAGCAAATAGGAATGCACCAAGTAAAGCATAGAAGGTTACACTACTTTCAGATGTGGCCGAACTCTCTTCCTTCTCAACTACTTTTATTTCATATGCTTTTGGTTTTGGCTTGTTCTGTTCTTCCGTATCCCCTACTTGTATAGCCTCTTTGCTTTCCTTTTCCAATGATAACAATTTATTTTTGATAGCTTTTTTCTTAGGTTTTATTTCGGATACCGGTTCAATACCCTCCTCATGTACTGTTACCTTTATAAGGTTTAAACTATTATTAGTGGCTTTTTGAAAGGTTTTTGCAAACTCATCGATTTTATTAGCTGACAATGTTGCATGTTGTGCTATCCACTGGTTGAATACTATATTGGCACAGGTATGGTGACAGCAAACTACTCCGTATTTAATAACACTTTGTATATAAGTATCAGCCAACTTACTTAGAGTTTCTTCGTCTGCATCCCACATTTTGCGCCTCGCTGCCTCCACGGTCCAGCCTATCAGTGATTGTAATGAATGGGGCGTCAGTTGCTGCCTGATATTCTCATCAAATACAAAAGTTTCAGCCACCTGCTGCCACTGCCAGTTATCAACCGCTTTCATTGTGGCATCCACTCCAAAAAGATGCCCGATATGCTTGTTAATAGTAGTGGATCCTGAGTAACCTTCTTTAAGCATCCCTTCTATCCAGTCAGGATTGAAAACACGGGTAGCAAGTTCGGTGCTTAAAAAACGTTTTATGGACTCTACCCTTGGATTTCTGGCATTCCGGGTATTGCTAATATAAATAGAAACATTTTTGCCGGAAACCTCTTCCGCAGCCAGGGCCAGTCCTCCCAGGTACTGATATACATCATCATTGTCGAGTACTCCCCACAGGGAGTCTCTAATCTGAGTCGCAACTTCTATGCCATTTAGCGTCTTTTGAAAAACAGTATCAGCCTTTTTCCCGTAGGCATTTTTACCGTAAATATATGACATGCGCGACAGATAAGTTTCAGCCAGCTCTGAGCTGTCCTCCCAAGCACTGGTAGCCTCAGTCATTTCTGCCACACCAGTTCCGTAGGTACCGGGAGCCTCACTAAAAATACGGGCACCGGCCAGGAACTTGGACTCTTCATAGCTTAACCCCTGCTGCTGATAATAAATCAAATCTTCCGCAAAGTGTTTCCTGACCCAGTTGTCCTGTGGCTTCTCCTCCAGTAAGGCAACCTTTCTCAAGGCCTCATCCAGTACTTCAGCCATGTAAGAAAAGGTATCACGAAACAGCCCCGACATGGTTACTACCACATCCACCCGGGGACGACCCAGTTCTTCAATGGGTACTATATTAACACCCTTCACCCGTCCCCTTTTATCCCAGTTTGGTTCAGCACCAATCAGGCGAAGTATCATTGCCACCGTTTCTCCCTGGCTTCGCATCGTCTCCGTAGCCCAGAGTACTATCCCAACTTTTTCAGGATACCTGCCTTTTTGCGCCAGGAAATTTTCAAGCAAGCGGTCAGCCGCTTTTTTACCCGTTTCCCAGGCAGCTTTATCAGGCACGGTTCGCGGATCAAAAGAGAAAAAATTTGCTCCTGTGGGCATTACATCCGGAATACGTACCGGGTCCCTGCCAAGACCGGGTTCAATATACTGTCCCTCCAGGGCCTTAAGTAAATTGTCAATTTCACGGGTTGTCATGTACAGGTTATTTTTAATTTCACCAGCAGCATCTTTACGAGTTTCCGGGTCATATTCCACTATGGAACGTGTCATCTCCTCCAACAAATCATCCCGGGGAGGCTTACCAAAGGTATGCAACCCGTACGGCATTAATTCACTTTTCATTTCAAAAAGATATTCCTCAACCTGTGAAAAAATCCGGCTAAATTCTGTATTTACCAAATCCAGTCCCAGTGCGTTATGAATGTTATTACTTTTTATTTTTTCAAGTATTTCTTCCTTCAGCTGTTCTAGCCTTTTTGTATCACTTTTGGCTTCTTCCACTTCATAATTGCTTAATAGCATCATCAGTTCTTCCAACTCGCCATATAGTTCCGGTTTAACCATGGGGGGCGTCAAGTGGTCAATTATCACAGCATAGCCCCGCCGCTTTGCCTGGGTACCTTCTCCCGGGTTGTTGACAATGTATGGATAAATATTGGGTATATTGCCCAGCAATACATCAGGCCAGTCATTCTTGCCGAGCCCCACACTTCTTCCGGGCAGCCATTCCAGAGTCCCGTGGGTACCCACATGTACTACTGCATCAGCTTTAAACTCCTTCTGGAGCCAGAAATAAAAGGCCAGATACTGGTGGGTTGGCGGCAGTGTGGGCGAGTGGGTTATTTTATCCGGTTCATCCCCCCAGCCGCGCATTGGTTGCGGGCCAATAAAGACATTACCCAGCATAATTCCCGGTAAAACCAGTTCATTATTATATACCATAATATTTCCCGGAGCAGGACCCCATTCATCTTCAACCTTTTCCTGCAGTTCTTGGGGAAGCTCCTCAAACCACTTTAAATACTGCTCCACGGGTATAGTTATTGCTCCATTTTGAACAAGTGCTTCCAATTCACCGGGTGCCCAGCTTCCCACATTTCTCCCGCTGGCCAGCATCTTTTCCAAAAGTTCTTCTGACGGCAAACTTTCTTTTACAGTATAGCCTTCCTTTTTAAGAGACTTTAAAATTTCGGCAATACTTCTCTCTACATTGAGATAGGATGCACTAATACCATCCTTTCCCCCGCCGTAATTGTAATATATTAGTGCCACTTTCTTTTCATGATTGGGTTTATGGCGCAGTTTGGCCCAGTTTATTGCCCTTTTGGCAATCCTTTCTACCCTGTTGGGTATGGCCACCTTTTGTTCTATTATTGCACCCGTATCTTTATCTGTCCCAACTACCTTAGAACCTCCAATAAGCACGGGTTCAATTCTTCCTTCCAGCTTCGGAAAGGCAACCTGCCAGGGCACATCGTCGGAAATACCGGAAATATCATTTTCCCATTTATCGAGCTGCCGGCTGTAGATAGGTGTCATGATAGGTATGTTCATTTCTTGAAAGAGCTTTATCCCTTCTTCAGGTCTCCCATAGACGAAGTTAAAGTACGTGGCTGCAAGCAAACAATCAATTCTGCTCTTGCCATCATCCATGAAAAAATCACGCACTGCCTTGATATTATCTCCACCGGCAAATACTAATATTGCATTGGCCCCATTTTTCTCCAATTCCTGTAGAAGATCCGTATACATTTTGAAATCTGCATTTTTATAAGAACTATCGTACGTTAAAATACCAATCCACGGGGCACCAGGCTGATATTTACCGCTTTCTTCATACCAGCTTTTGTATTGTTCATAAGTATTAAAAACTTTATCGGCAGCGGGATGATAGGCAAAGCTTCCTTCCAGTACCACCGGTTCCAATTTTTGCGAGACATTAATTTCTCCAAAATTATTTAACAGGTAAAGTAAAAGCCGCCGCATATTTTCTACACCACCATAACTGAAATACGGCGCCAAAGCTTCGTCCCAGGAAGTATCTGCCCGGGGTATTTCGGAAGAGACATCTACACTTCGTGTAACTAAAATCTTTTGTTCTTTCAAATCGGAAAACATTGGAGAAAGTGCATTCAACGTCTTATTCCCAATCATGTCCAGCAAGATGATATCCGCCTGAGCCAAAGCCTGTTGTAAATCCTTTTTTCTTTCTTCGTCTTCCGCATATTTGGGATTAAATATTTTCAAAGAAAAGCTGTAGCCTTCTTCTTTCAACTGCTGGTTGGCATTTACCAGGGCGTTGGTTTCGTGTGAAACTATAACAATTTTAAGACCATCGTTTATTTCTTCAGCAGAACCGGCCGGCACAAAGACAAAAATACTTAAAAAGCTAAAGAGCAGCAGTAAATTAGTTATCATATAAAAATGTACTTTGGCAAATTTCATTATTCTTACACCTCCCTATTAATTTTCAATCAAAATTAACTTTCCTGTCTTTGGATCTTTATAGACAGTACCCATTTCTTGATAACCGGAACCGCCACCCTCACTAAAGTTTGGAAGTTCCTTTAATTCCTTTCCCTTTTCTATATCTACTACCCGCTGAATAACTTGAAGCATCTTTTCCTTCTCTTGCGGAGTAACCCTAGCGAAAAAAATGTTTTGCAAATTCCAGGAAAGTACAAGCATCACTATTAAGCCACATGCAAAAACCAGCATCACATCAACCATATTTGCCAGCCCACTAAGAGGATCTGGCTCTTCTGTCGATGACAGCAACCGTCTTTGTTTCCGGCACAGCATCTTCCTTCACCTCACATCTTCCTTCACTTCCACCAGTACTTCCAGTAACGCCTCGAGGTCGCTTAGCTGTTCTTCATACCAACGCCGGCGTATTTTGGTAATAAAGTAAGCAATTCCCCCTGCCGCCAGACCAGCAACCGTAGTATCAAATGCCACCATAATAGCCTTGGCAAGTTCGTTAACATTACCCTGACTAAGGGCAGCCAACCCCGGTCCCAAGGGAATGAGGGTACCTATTAAACCCAATATAGGACCTAATTTTGCTATAATCTCTGTTTTTTCTAAGGATTTCATCATCTTGAATTCTTGCTGTTCCAGTAACTTACGTGCCATAACTTTTTTGATGTCCCGGGATACGTATTTTATATTTAAAAAATGTAATGCTATTTCCTTGAAAATTAGAGGCAAATCGCTTTCTTTAATCAGTTGTAATTTATTTGTCGTTTCTATTATTTGTTGCAATATTTCTTCCCACTGAGAAAACTTCTCTCTCTTACGGATTCTAATCTCAGCCGTAAACCCTCCCAATTCAACAAAAGAAAATATAAGGAATGAAAGTAATCCCAAAATACACGGTATTAATAAACTTTGGCCAATAATGTGCAGCAATCTGGTCAAATGTTCCGAACCAGGAATGATCATTTTTGTCACCACCTAAAGTATTGATTTTTTTGGTAAATGAAATATCCCAGCAAAATCAAGCCAATTATTCCTATAGTCAAAACACCCAGAAGTTTTGGTGAATTAATCACCAACGGATTAAATCCAATATTTACCGCCTGAACAATGTTGGGAACTGTAAATGCAAAAAGAAGAGTAATAAACCCTAATGACAGAAGTATGTTGTTAAAAATTACCATTGGCTCTACTTTTAACAGCGCGATCATTTTTCTCGCAATCATACTTACTGCAAATATCATGATTGCAAAAATTAATCCCATCCTCTTGCCCAGTTGCAAAACATCCATTTCCAACACGGGTGCAAAAAGAAACACTGAAAAAGCAAGGGCAAGCATGCAAAAGGGACAGGGTAAAAAACTAAAAACGTATAAATATTTTTTGCCCTTATCCTCGTCCTCTTTTTTAAATTCAGGTATTTGCAAACCCAAATATATCAACAGCAAAGATATGAGACATGCCCCTAAAAAAGTATAATTATCCAAAAAATAAACCAACTGCTCCTGGTACCCTTTAAAAACCCATATAATAACATATAGGCTTGTCCCCAAAATTGTTGAAACCGAGAGGATACTTTTTTTGCTTAACCAGGAAGCCCCCAGGATTAAACCGGTCTTTAAACTCAAGATCAGTATAGCCAGTGACAATGTGCCTTTTATTAAAAACAAAGGAAATCACCCCCTTTGTGCTGGGATTATTTTTCATGATTTTGTCTAAAGCCCTAATCCCAAAGATCAGGAAGATTAAACTGATAGCTGCCCAGAAAACGCTCCAACCCAATAGCAAAAAGCCTTTGATAAAATTAGTATAAAAACAAAACAGAATGCAAGCAAAAATGGGATTTTTTTCATTTAAACGACCTTCTGTAAAAAAAATTACCCTCTGCTCTGGGCAGAGGTTTGTAAAGTGCATGTTTTGCATTGCTGGTTGCTACACTTCCACACCCCCTATCCTCGTAGGTTGTGTGTGACGCATTTAACAGGCAGGTCTCCTGGCTTCCGGGTCATTGCTTGTCGGCGCCTTCCCACCCGCCCAGCACTCAATCTAGTAAAAAGCTTATCGATTTCATCCTGACTGATTTAGTAATAAGTAACACTATATATGCGAAATAGAAATAACCTTTGGATTGAGTGCTGGGCGGGACAGTGGCATACTGTCGACTTGCTTCCCGGTTACAGTGGCGGGACCGCTCAGGATTTTTACCTGATTCCCTATTATCCCTCTTCCGAGGGCACCTGTTAAACTAACATATTCAGTTTTATGCATTATTATAAACTCACTCAAATTATATCGTAAGAGGCAAATATGTGCCAAACAAAATCTTGATGGAAAGCCCGTCTTTACAGGCAATCAGGATATCTTCCACGCCCCTGTTTTTCAAA
>JACDOL010000008.1 GCA_017656165.1 Desulfotomaculum sp. | reverse complement strand
TTATACTTTGACGCAGCCGAGGTATTTTCAGGAGAATTTTTAACAATATATTGCAAGGCAGCTCTTGCTTAAAATGACTTAATATGCTATTATTCTTCTTGGTGTTAAATACACACGCTGCTGGATTTTTGCAGGGGTGCCGGGGGGGAGTACCGCGGTCTTGCAGGAAGATGACAGCAGGCGGAGGGGTAAAACCATCTAGAGAGGGGGTGTAGCAGCGGTGGCAGTAGTAACCATGAAGCAGCTGCTGGAAGCAGGTGTTCATTTTGGTCACCAAACCAGACGTTGGAACCCTAAAATGGCACCTTATATTTTCACTGACCGAAATGGGATTTACATTATTGATCTGCAAAAAACAGTACAAAAAGTAGATGAAGCATACAACTTTGTAAGAAATCTTGCAGCTAGGGGCGGCTCAATACTGTTTGTCGGTACTAAAAAGCAGGCCCAGGAATCTATCCGTGAGGAAGCTGAGCGCTGCGATATGTTCTATGTAAACCAACGCTGGCTGGGTGGTATGCTGACAAACTTCCAAACCATTCGCCGCCGGGTTGAAAGACTGCATGAATTGGAGCGGATGGAAGAAGAAGGTGTGCTTGAACAGCTGCCTAAAAAAGAAGTGGCGCAGCTTATGCATGAAAAAGAGCGCCTAAACAAGTTCTTGGGCGGCATTAAAAACATGAAGCGCCTTCCTGATGCTTTGTTTGTTGTTGATCCTCGCAAAGAGCGTATTGCTGTTGCTGAGGCCCGTAAATTAAATATACCTATTGTTGCGATTGTTGATACTAACTGTGATCCTGATGAAATAGATTATGTAATTCCTGGTAACGACGACGCTATTCGTGCAGTAAGACTGCTTTGCAGCAAAATAGCCGATGCTGTTTTGGAAGGCAGGCAAGGCGAGCAGGTTAATGAATAGCAAGTAAGGGTGGGGGGCGTCTGCTTGCGGGTACTCCCTACCCTTTTTATATGTTTGATTGCGGAATTATATGGTTATAATTCAAAATAAAACATAAGGTGGGGGGATTTTTATGGCAGAAGTGACTGCTAAAATGGTTAAAGAGCTGCGTGAACGTACTGGTGCTGGCATGATGGACTGTAAAAAAGCCCTGCAGGAAACTAACGGGGATATTGATAAAGCTGTTGATTATTTGAGAGAAAAAGGTTTATCAAAAGCAGCTAAAAAAGCTGGCAGGGTAACAGCTGAAGGACTTGTAGAATCATACATACATGGGAACGGGCGTATTGGTGTGCTGGTTGAAGTAAACTGCGAGACAGATTTTGTTGCTAAAAACGAAGAATTCAAGCAGCTGGTAAAAGACATTGCTATGCAGGTTGCAGCAGCAAGACCAGAATATGTAAGAAGAGAAGAAGTGCCAGAAGAAGTAATTGCCAAGGAAAAAGAGGTATTAAAAGCCCAAGCTTTAAATGAAGGTAAACCTGAACACATTGTAGAAAAAATGGTTGAGGGCCGCTTGGAAAAATATTTCAAGGAAGTATGTCTTTTAGAGCAGCCCTTTATTAAAAATCCTGATGTGACTGTACAGCAGCTGGTGACAGAAAAGATTGCTAAAATTGGTGAAAATATTTCTATTCGCCGCTTTACCCGCTATGAACTTGGTGAAGGTATTGAGAAAAAACAAGAAGACTTTGCCGAAGAAGTTATGTCTCAAATCAACAAGTAATTTGTGTAAATTTAATTAAAGGAGTTTCCTATTTTTTGTAGAATATATATTTACCAGACTGGAGGTAACACTATCGCATGACTCCCAAGTACAGGCGGGTAGTTTTAAAGCTTTCCGGTGAATCACTGGCCGGAGATAAAGGTTACGGCATTGACCCCCAGGTGGTTTACTCTATAGCTGAGCAAATTAAAGAAGTAACTGAGCTGAGGGTTCAACTGGCGGTTGTGGTCGGTGGCGGCAATATATGGCGTGGGGTTGCCGGAAGCACTAAAGGAATGGATAGGGCTACTGCTGACTACATGGGTATGCTGGCCACAGTCATTAACGCCTTGGCCCTGCAGGATGCCCTGGAAAAAATCGGTGTTGACACCAGAGTTCAGACAGCCATAGAAATGAAAGCAGTGGCTGAAGCATATATCAGGCGCAGGGCAATGCGCCACTTGGAAAAAGGACGCGTTGTAATATTTGGTGCCGGTACTGGTAATCCGTATTTCTCAACAGATACCACTGCTGCTCTCAGAGCAGCAGAAATTGAAGCTGAAGCAATACTTATGGCTAAACGGGTGGATGGTGTTTATACCGATGATCCATTTAAAAATGAAAATGCAAAGAAGTTTGAAAAATTAAGCTACATCGAAGTGTTAAATAAGGGCCTTCAAGTGATGGACTCTACAGCTACCTCGTTGTGTATGGATAACAATATACCCCTTTATGTATTTAACATTACCAAAAAAGGCAACATAAAAAGGGTTATATTGGGAGAAAAAATAGGTACCTATGTAGGGGGGGGCACTAATGATTAATGATATATTGAAAGATGCAGAAGAAAAGATGAAGAAGAGTGTAGAAGTTACCAAAGGAGAATTCGCCAGTATGAGAGCAGGTAGAGCAACACCTGCTCTGGTGGAAAAAATTCAAGTTGAGTATTATGGTACTCCTACACCGCTGAACCAACTGGCAAGTATTTCTGCCCCTGAACCCAGATTGTTGGTAATACAACCCTGGGATAAGAATGTCATCCCTGAAATTGAAAAAGCCATTCAAAAATCTGATTTAGGAATTAACCCCGCCAATGATGGTTCCGTGGTTAGGCTGAACATACCACAGCTTACCGAGGAACGCCGTGCTGAACTTGTTAAAGTGATTAAGAAAAAAGCAGAGGAAGGACGCGTTGCCATTCGTAATATCCGCCGCGAGGCTATAGATGAATTAAAAACAGCCCAAAAAGACGGGGAAATATCTGAAGATGATTTAAAACGTGCCCAGGATTCTGTTCAAAAGATTACCGATAAATATGTAAAACAAATAGATGAAATATTAGAAACCAAAGAAAAAGAGATCATGCAGGTATAACGACCATGACACTACCGGATGTATTAGGCCTGCCCCTTGAAGCGGCAGTAAAAAGCCTGCAGGTAAATGGCTGGCAAGTAAATGTCCAGTACACCAATCCTCCTTTCCCAGCAGGCAGAGGGGCAGTTAGGGTAGTTAGAGTAAACGGTATAGAAGGGAACGTTGTTTATTTAACAGCGTCATATGAGGTTGCTGGGAAGGGGGTGTAGGTAATGGCTTATCTCATTACCGATGAATGCCTCGCCTGCGGAACATGCCTGGAATCCTGTCCTTATGGTGCAATACTTGAAGGTGATATATACAGGATAGACCAGGAAAGCTGTGAGAAATGCGGTACCTGCATTAATTCGTGTCCAATTGGTGCTATTATTGAGGAATAATGAAATACAACCCCCTCGTCTGGCGAGGGGGTTATTTCATATAGGAGATGAAATAGAATGCTTAAAAAATTATGGAATTTTCTTTCCAGGAGTAGAGGCAAAAAAGATACAGTTGATGATATAGAAAGCGTAATGCAGGCTGTGGACCGTGAACGACTGCCAAAGCACATAGCTATAATTATGGATGGTAACGGGCGCTGGGCTCAACGAAGGGGTATGCCAAGGACTTACGGGCATAAGGCCGGGGTTGAATCTCTAAGGGAAATAGTAAGGGCGTGCAATGAACTGAAGATACCTGTACTTACTGTTTATGCTTTTTCCACTGAAAATTGGAAGCGCCCCCGGGAAGAAGTTGACGCTTTAATGGACCTGCTGGTGGAATATGTTTACAAGGAAATAGATGAGTTAGATAGAAATAAAGTGCAGGTCAGGGCCATTGGCAGAATACATAAACTGCCTGAAAAATGTCAGCAGGCTGTGGCCTTTGCCAGGGAAAGGACAAAAGATAATGATGGGCTGATATTAAACCTGGCATTGAATTACGGGGGAAGATCTGAACTGGTTGATGCTGTTAGGTCTATTTTACAAATGACAGCAGATAAGAAGATTTCCATAAAGGACATTGATGAGCAGCTTATATCTTCTCACCTGTATACGGCTGGATTGCCAGATCCCGACCTGTTAATTAGGCCATCAGGTGACTTCCGAATATCTAACTTTTTACTTTGGCAGCTGGCCTATACTGAATTCTGGTATACTGATGTAATGTGGCCGGATTTTCGCAAGGAAGATTTACTCCGTGCAATATATGATTACCAAAACAGAGAACGCAGATTTGGTGGATTAAAACAGAAATAATTTATTTATAAAGGATGAAGTGCAGGTTGGTGAAAAATTAGTGCTTTATTTACGGGTACTCAGTGCAGCAGTAGGAATTCCAGTAATAATATATGCAGCTTGGCGGGGTGGATTGCTCCTCTTAAGTGTAATAGGTGTAATAATGCTGCTTGGTATTTTTGAGATGTTTAAAATTCTAAAAAGCTTGAACGTCCGACCTAATAAAACATTAACCTGGGGCGGTGCGCTGCTGCTGCTGGCTGTGGCATATTTCCAGGAGTGGCGTTATGTCGGGATAGTATTGACGGTAATTTTGATACTGCACCTGCTTTCTTTAATCAGGCACTACCCGGAATACACGCCAGGGGACAGTGCCGCTGGACTTTTTACTACCCTGTACTTAAGCCTGCTAATATATATATATATCATCAGCACTTTGCCCAACGGGAAGCATTGGATTTTTATAATGCTGCTGGGTACTTGGGCAAGTGACACCTTTGCTTATTTTGTAGGACGTTCGTTTGGCAGGCATAAGCTGACCCCTAACCTTAGTCCCAAGAAAACCTGGGAGGGAGCTGTTGGAGGAGTACTGGGAACAATCCTAACAGTATATATTTATAGTAAGTTTTTTATATCTCTACCCCCCGGAATAGCTGTTTTGCTTGGTGTTTTAATCAGCACAGCATCGCAGGTGGGGGATCTTATAGAGTCCACCTTAAAGCGCCAGGCAAAAATAAAAGATTCAGGTACCATTATACCTGGTCACGGCGGTGTGCTGGATCGTTTTGATAGTATGCTGCTGTCCGCCCCGCTGGTATACTATTTCGTATCGGTGTTCATAATTTGAATGAGGTGAATTAATTGGTTCCTGGTTGGTATAGGTCTGCGCTGAATACAATAGTATTTACCGGTGCCGGGCTGTTAATTTTACTTTCTATAGCAGCGCTTATATGGCTTTCTATACATATATTTCCTGCTCTGCTGCCATTTATTGTGGCTACTTTTATCAGTTTCATGATTGAACCGATGGTAAATGTGCTGCAGTTTAAATTTAAGCTGAGCCGAGCCCTGGCAACCGGTTTTTCAATGCTGGTTGTATTTGGCGGCCTCGGTACTATTTTAGTGCTGCTGATTATTAAATTGGTGGCAGAGTTGATATCCCTATCGGCTTCTTTACCTCAAATTACCCGGGAAGTAAGATTATATATAGAACAATTCATCCCAGCTGTCAGGGGTTTTTACGGGGATCTACCGCTGGAAGTGGTACATGGCCTGCAGGATGCGGTTAGAAATCTGGGAAAAATGCTTCAGTCACTGGTGGAAATTGCTGTTACGTCGCTTTTGACATTTTTATCCTGGGTACCTGGTACCGTCGTGCTGGTAATTGTAACACTTTTAGCAACATATTTTATAACTAAAGATAGGCAGGCCATAGCTGGTTTTTGGAGGAGAATACTGCCTTCACCCTATGGAGATAAGAGTCTTAAAGTGATTCATGAAGTGCTGCATGCTTTCTGGGGATATTTAAAGGCCCAGAGTATTCTTGTAACAATTACAATAATAATTAGTACTATTGGGTTATATATGGTAGGTTCAGAGTATGCCATAACCCTAGGACTGGTGGTGGGATTATTTGACATTATCCCGGTTCTGGGACCAGCTACGCTTTTTGTCCCTATGGTTATTTGGTTTTTTGTAATAGGTGATATTGCGCTAAGTATTAAGTTGGCGATTCTTTATTTAATTATACTGGTTGTAAGGCAGCTTCTGGAGGCCAGGGTAGTGGCGGCTAACCTGGGCCTTCATCCACTGGCAACACTGATTGCCATGTATGCAGGTTTAAAGCTGATGGGTTTTATAGGTTTGGTGTTAGGCCCTATTTTGTTAATTGCTGTTCAAGCGTCTTTTAAGGCAGGAAACATTCTTCAAAAAGTGAAATAATAGTCTGGGGTGTTAGTGTGCGAAACGTATCAATTTTAGGCAGTACCGGTTCAATTGGCCGACAGGCTCTGGATGTTGCTTTAAAAAACCCTGATAAGATCAAAATAGCTGCTCTGGCAGCAGGTAGTAATGTAGAACTGCTGGCCGAACAAATAAAAAAATTTCAACCTAAAGTAGCATCTGTGGCAAGTGAAGAATATGCGTTTAAATTAAAAAATCTTTTAGGCAGCCACAAGTCGACAGAAATCTTATATGGTAATGAAGGGCTAATAACGACAGCCACCTGCAGCGAAGCTGATGTGGTTTTAACCGCTGTTACCGGCATTGTAGGACTTGTTCCTACGCTCAAGGCCATTGAAGCTGGGAAAGACATAGCATTGGCTAACAAGGAAACACTTGTTGCTGCGGGAAAGCTGGTAATGGATAGGGTATATGCTAAAGGGGTTAAACTTTATCCTGTGGACAGTGAACATTCAGCAATATGGCAGTGCCTTTGCAGTGAGCCGAAAAAATCAATATCTAAACTTATTCTTACTGCATCTGGCGGTCCTTTTAGGAACTTCCCATCGGAAGAGCTGGGATCAGTTACCCCGGAAATGGCATTAAAACATCCAAATTGGAACATGGGAAGTAAAATAACCATTGATTCAGCTACATTAATGAATAAAGGTCTTGAAGTGATTGAGGCCAGGTGGCTGTTTGATGTTGACTTTAATTCTATCCAGGTAGTAGTACACCCACAGAGTATAGTTCACTCGATGGTTGAGTTTAAAGATGGATCAATTATTGCTCACCTGGGTATTCCAGATATGCGCATTCCTATTCAGTACGCACTGTCGTACCCTCAGCGCTGGCCTAACGATTTACCTAAACTGGACTTGTTGAGTGTGCAGAAACTTACTTTTGAGCCGCCTGACTTAAATAAATTTCCCAGTTTAAAGCTGGCTTACCAGGCTGGGATAACCGGCGGGACACTTCCTGCCGTTATGAATGCTGCCAATGAAATTGCTGTAGCACGCTTTTTAAAGAATGAGATAGGTTTTATGGAAATACCAGCCACAGTGAGCAGAGTAATGGAAAGGCACAAGGTAATTAGCAGCCCGGATTTAGATGAAATACTGGAAGCAGATAAATGGGCCAGGGAAGAGGCGCTGAAATAATTAAAAACCACAGCATACTTTTAGTAAAGCCTAGGCACAGTAAAAATATACTACCAGGGGTGGGGTAGGGTAAATGCAAACATTTATTGCTTCAATATTTGTGTTTGGCATCCTTATATTATTTCATGAACTGGGTCATTTTATGGTAGCTAAGTCTGTAGGTATTCAAGTACATGAATTTAGTATGGGATTTGGTCCAAAACTTTTTGGTTTTAAACGCGGCGATACATCGTATAACTTGAGGGTTTTTCCGCTGGGCGGTTTTGTTCGTATGGCAGGCATGGACCCAAAAGAAGATGAAGAAGAGCCGGAATATGATAAAGAACGAGCTTTTAACAGCAAAACGATAGGACAGCGGGCCGGGGTAATTGCAGCCGGTCCAATAATGAATTTTGTTCTAGCTGCCCTGCTGCTGGCTGTTGTCTATATGCTTCATGGTATGCCAACCACTGTAGTTGGAGATTTAATGGAAGGATCACCGGCCGAACAGGCTGGTCTTCAGGTTGGCGACCGGGTTATGTCTATTAATGGTAACAAAATTAATAATTGGTCGGATTTGGTATCGCAGGTGAACAATTATTCCGGCCAGGAATTAAAAATAGCAGTGGAGCATAATGGACAGCTTAGGGAATACAGTGTTACTCCCCGTAAAACTGAAGAAGGAAGATATATAATCGGTATTAAGCCAGCAATGGATAAAAACCCTTTAAGGGCTGTATGGCTGGGAATAGCTACCACTGTACAAGTTATTTTGTTAATTATAACTTTTATTGGGAAGATGATTATTCAGCAGGCACCAATGGACCTGGGTGGACCGGTTCGGGTAGTTGCCGAAATTGGCAATGCTGCACAGGTAGGGATCTTCCAGCTGCTTCAATTGTCGGCTTTTCTATCTATTAACCTTGGATTATTTAATCTTTTCCCCATACCGGCCCTTGATGGAAGCAGGTTAATGTTCCTAGCCTGGGAAAAAGCTGCAGGTAAGCCTATCGATCCTTCCAAGGAAGGTTTTATTCATATGATAGGTTTTGGACTGCTGCTTCTTCTTATGGTGTTCATTACTTATAATGATATTCTCAGCCTGATGGGGTCTGGGCAATAGGAGGATAATATGCAGATTGAAAGGCGAAAGACTAGAAAAATATACGTGGGTAAAGTGCCGGTTGGTGGAGATTCTCCGATATCGGTTCAGTCTATGACAAATACTGATACCAGGAATGCTTCAGAAACAGTTAAGCAGATTAAAGAACTGACTGATGCAGGTTGTGAAATAATTCGAGTTGCTGTTCCTGACGATACAGCAGCTGAAGCCCTGCCCAGGATAAAAAAACAAATATCAATACCATTAATTGCAGATATACATTTTAGTCACCGTCTGGCATTGGCGGCTGTAAAGGCAGGGGTGGACGGACTGCGTATAAACCCTGGTAACATTGGTGGGGAAAATAAAGTCCTTGAAGTGGTGGCGGCTGCTAAGGATAGGGGTATTCCCATTAGAATAGGGGTTAATGCTGGATCGCTGGAACGTGATCTGATGGAAAAGTATGGGGGCGTTACTGCCCAAGCCATGGTAGAAAGCGCATTAAGACATATTGCTATATTAGAGAAATTAAAATTTTATGATATAAAAATCTCCCTAAAAGCATCTAATATTCCATTAATGCTGCAGGCATACCGGATGCTGGCACAAAAGGTAAATTATCCCTTTCACGTTGGTGTCACAGAGGCTGGAACAATTAGTTCCGGTACAGTAAAATCGGCGGTGGGAATTGGCATACTTCTTTCAGAGGGGATAGGGGATACCATAAGAGTTTCCCTGACCGGGCACCCACGGCATGAAATTAAAGTAGGTTACCAAATACTGCAGGCTCTAGGGCTGCGCCGAAGGGGAGTAGAAATAATTTCATGTCCTACCTGCGGGCGAACGGAAATAGATCTTATTTCCTTGGCCCACCAGGTTGAAGAAAAACTGCAGTCAGTAGACAAGCCAATAAAAGTTGCCGTTATGGGATGTGTTGTAAACGGTCCCGGGGAAGCTAGAGAGGCAGATGTAGGCATTGCTGGCGGTAGGGGTGTGGGAATTATATTCCGCAAAGGAGAAGTAGTAAGAAAAGTACCGGAAAAAGATCTATTAGATGAATTAATAAAAGAGATAGAAAATCTGTAGGAGGTATGGTACAGTATGAAAGTATCTGAAATGCTCATACCAACGCTCAGGGAAACACCTGCTGAAGCAGAAATTGCAAGTCACAAACTGCTGCTGAGAGCAGGATTTATCCGTAAAACAGCAGCAGGCATATATACATATCTGCCGTTGGGAATGCGAGTCCTGAAAAAAATTATGAATATTATACGAGAGGAAATGGACCGGCAGGGTGCCCAGGAAATGTTAATGCCCATTATGCAGCCTGCTGAACTGTGGCATGAGTCCGGCCGTTGGCATGTTTACGGTCCTGAGCTGATGCGCTTTAAAGATAGGCATAATAGAGACTTCTGCCTGGGGCCCACCCATGAGGAGATTATTACTGCCCTTGTACGTAATGAAATTAAATCATACAAGCAGTTGCCGCAGCTGCTTTATCATATTGGAAACAAATACCGTGATGAACGGCGCCCGCGTTTTGGTTTAATGCGCGGCCGTGAGTTTATCATGAAAGATTTGTATTCTTTTGACCGTGATGAAGAAGGTCTGGACAAGAGCTATCAAAAAATGTATGAGGCATATACCAATGTTTTTAAGCGCTGTGGATTGACTTTCCGGCCGGTAGAAGCTGACTCAGGAGCCATTGGGGGAAGTACTACCCACGAGTTTATGGTGCTTGCTGATTCTGGTGAAGCAACTATATTATTCTGTGACAGCTGTAATTATGCTGCAAATGTAGAAAAAGTATCAGTTCCTGCAGCTGGAGCTGATCCTGCAGGGGAGAAACTGGAAATTAAAGAAGTGAAAACACCCGGGGCGCATACAGTAGAACAGGTATCAGAATTTTTAGGTGTAGAACCCCATCAAATTATTAAAACTTTAATATACAAGACGGATAAGGAAGTGGTTGCTGCACTGGTACGTGGTGACCGTGAAATTAATGAAGTTAAACTTTATAATGCTTTAGATTGTTTAAGGTTGGATCTAGCAGATGCGAAAACAGTTGAAGAAGTTTCTGGAGCACCGGTGGGTTTTGCCGGACCGGTGAACTTAAAAGACATCCGCATTATTGCCGATCCAGAAGTGGCTCAAATGGTTAATGCGGTAACTGGAGCCAATAAGGCTGATACCCATTATATTAACGTTAATCCCGGAAGGGATTTCAAAATTAATATAGTTGAGGACATTCGAATGGTTACTGCTGGTGAAAAATGTCCCAACTGTGAAGGTAGGTTAAAAGAAGCCAAGGGAATAGAAGTAGGTCAAATATTTAAGCTGGGTACCAAGTACAGTAAGGCTCTTAAAGCCACCTTCTTAGATGAGGACGGTAAAGAAAAACCAATAGTAATGGGCTGCTACGGTATAGGTGTAGGACGTACAATGGCAGCTTCTGTGGAACAAAACCACGATGAGGACGGTATTATTTGGCCGGTAAGTATAGCACCCTATCATGTTATTGTGGTACCCATTAGCACTAAGGATGAGCAGCAGGTGAGAATAGCTGAGGATATATATAAGCAGCTCCTTGATAAAGGTATAGAAGCAGTGTTAGATGACCGGAAGGAGCGCCCCGGCGTTAAGTTTAAAGATGCTGACTTAATTGGTTATCCTGTACGTGTGGTAATTGGGAAAAATGCAGTAGAAAATAATACAGTGGAAATCTACAAGCGCAGCACAAAAGAAACAGTAAATGTCAGCATAGAGGAAGTCATAAATACTGTACAGCAGCTGTTATTTCCGCAGGTATAAGTAGGTGATAACTGCATGTCTTCCGGGAATGTTTTAAAAAATTACCGCCTGGCAGCGCACCGGGAGTTGAATAAGATATTAATACTTACGGTGTCTGCCGGGGATGGTCACACCAGGGCAGCACAGGCTGTTGAAAGGCAGTTTAAAGAACTTTACCCAAATGCCCGGGTAGAAATAGTAGACACTTTTCGCTACGCCAGTCCATTAGTAGAAAAAATGGTACGGGGTGCTTACCTTGAGATTATTAAGATTTCACCTATGTTATATGGGTACCTTTACTACCGGGCAGAGAAAGATCAGCCCCTGTCTAGAGCTGCTAAATTAGAATTTAATCGAATTACGAATAAGCTGACGGCACCTAAGCTGATATCGTTAATAAATTCTTTTCAACCTCAGGTAGTGTTATGCACCCACCCTTTTCCGCTGGGTATTTTGTCTACATTAAAGCTGGAAGGTAAACTGGATATTCCTGTAATGGCAGCCGTCACTGATTTTACTGTACATCCTTTTTGGATATATCCTGGTGTGGATTATTATTGTATAGCTGCTGAAGAACTGAAACCGGCTTTTATAAAGCACGGCGTAAGCACAGAAAAAGTAGTTGTCACAGGCATTCCCATTGACCCGGAATTTAATAGAATAGAGAATAAAGATCAGTTAAAGAAAAAATTAAAGCTTAAAAAAGATGTTCCTGCCATACTTGTAATGGGCGGAGGCCTGGGCATGGGACCGCTGGAGGACGTTGTCAAGGTCTTAGGCAGAAAACACTGCCAGCTCCTCGTTGTCTGCGGGCGCAATAATGCTCTTAAGAAAAAGATTGAAGAAACTGCAGAAGAAATGCAGGGTTCTGTTTACGTGTATGGCTTTGTAAGAAATATTCATGAAATAATGGGTGCATCTGATTTAATGGTTACCAAGGCTGGAGGATTAAGCTGCTCAGAAGCAGTGGCCTTGGGACTTCCTTTGTTTATTACTAAACCTATCCCGGGCCAAGAAGAGCGCAATACTGAATTTTTAGTAAGTCAGGGTGCAGCAGTGGCGGTAAAAAATCATAAACAACTATTAGAAAAAATCAGCACATACCTACAGGAGCCGGTATACATCCGAAATATGTCTAAAGCAGCTCGTAAAATCGGGCGTGCAAATTCTGCTAAAAACGTTGTAGAATTGATGCGGCAGGCAGTATTAAAATAAATGGGGGATTCTGCTGTGCTCAAAGGAATAAAGTTTCTGACTGACCTGATTCCCGGGGCGAATGTTTTAAAAGTGCAGGTAGATACCGGGAGTAATGCTTGGCATGTTTACCTGCAGTGCAACAAGGATGTTGACAGTGAAAAACTTAAGCAGGCAGAAAGTTTTTTTTATTCTGCTGTTCCTGAATTAGAGAAGGTTAACTTTATAATTAATAAGCAGCTAGCTAGTGAGGACTTAGAAAGGGAGCTTCCGGGAATATGGCAGCAGGTAACCTTAGAAATAGCCCAAGAAATACCAGTGATAAATGGCTGGTTGGAAAGTGTACCATACAAGATAGAATCAAATAAATTAATTATTTATATAAAAAATAAGCTGGGATTAAAATTGTTGGAGCAGCGCAGCTGCCCTAAAATTATTGCTGATAAAATTTATGAATACACCGGGTGCCGTCCGGAAGTTAAATTAGAGTGTACTATAAAAGAGCAGGAACGACCTTCATGGATGGCTGAAACAGAAAAAGAAATTGCCAAAAAACTGAAACAAAAAGCTTTTGTTGATAATAAAACATCTAACAAAAATATACCAGGAAATAATAACTCAACACCCGGGGAAGCGGGTGTTTTTATTGGCAAAAAAATTCAAGATGACCCCGTTCCTCTAAATACCATCCAGGATGAAGAAAAAAAAGTTGTGGTTTTTGGCCGGGTATTTGATTTAGAACTCAGGGAACTGCGGAGTGAACGGCACCTGCTGACATTTGACATAACTGACAATACAGATTCTATTACCGTTAAAATATTTTTAGAAAAGGATCAAATAGAATCCGTATCTGAAATTAAAAAAGGTTCCTGGTTAAAAGTCAGGGGAACAGTTCAATATGATAAATATACCCAGGAACTGACGTTAATGGCGTACGATATTAATTCTGCAGAAGCACCAGGACGTTATGATAATGCTGAGGAAAAAAGAGTTGAACTGCACCTCCATACTAAAATGAGTGCCATGGATTCGGTTTTAGATGCTGCCGAAGCTGTTAAACAAGCCAAAAAGTGGGGGCATCCGGCAGTTGCTATTACAGACCATGGTGTAGTACAGGCTTTTCCGGAAGCAGCCAGTGCAGCAGAAAAGCACGATATAAAGGTTATTTATGGACTGGAAGGATACTTGGTGGATGATGGTATCCCGGTGGTGGAGAACCCGCCCGATACAGGTATAATGGAAACGGAATATGTGGTGTTTGATTTGGAAACTACTGGCCTGCATCCACAAACAAATGAAATTATTGAAATAGGCGCAGTAAAAATGAGAGGATTAGAAGTAATAGATAATTTTTCTACCCTGGTAAAACCGGAAAAGCCAATACCTCAAGAAATAATTGAACTTACCGGTATTAATGATGATATGCTGAAGGATGCACCTGCAGCAGAAAAAGCATTAAAAGAATTTTACAATTTTATTGGAAAAGCAGTGCTGGTGGCTCATAACGCATCCTTTGATGTAGGGTTTATCAGGGTTCATTTTAGCAGGTTATTGGACATCATAATTGATAATCCTGTCTTGGATACTATGACCCTTGCCCGTGCCCTGCACCCAGGGTTAAAAAATCATAAATTAAATACTCTTTGTAAAGAATTTGACATTTCTTTGCAGAACCATCATCGTGCTGTTGATGATGCCGCTGCTGCGGCAGAACTGCTCAAAATATTTTTAAAACAATGCAGTGATAGAGGGCTGAACAAAGCAGCAGAAATAAACAATTTAACCGGCAGCGGCAGCCTTGATAAATTAAAGTCCAATCACGTAACTATTCTAGCTGTAAACAAGAAGGGCTTAAAAAATTTATACAAGCTGATCACATTCTCTCACTTAAAATATTACTACCGCAATCCCAGGATTCCCAAGAGCTTGTTATCCTCTTACCGTGATGGACTGATTATAGGATCCGCCTGTGAGGCAGGGGAGCTTTTCCGCGCTATAATGTCGGGAATGCCGGAAGAAAAAATTGAAGAAATTGCATCATTTTATGATTACTTGGAAATCCAACCCCTGGGCAACAGCAGTTTCCTGGTAGACAGCGGTCAGTTAAAAGATATTGAGCAGCTAAAGCAGATATATTTAAAGATTTATAAACTGGGGAAAAAACTAAATAAGCCAGTTGTGGCCACCGGCGATGTGCATTTTCTTAACCCGGAAGATGAGGTTTACAGGCGGATCTTAATGGCGGGAAAAGGATTCGATGATGCTGAAAAGCAGCCTCCGCTGTATTTTAAGACAACTGATGAAATGCTGTCAGAGTTTTCATATTTAGGTGAACAGGCAGCTTATGAAGTTGTGGTGGCCAATCCCCGTAAAATTAGTGATATGGTGGAAAAATTAGATCCTGTACCCAAAGAAACATATCCCCCGGAAATTGAAGGGGCAGAACAGCAAATTACCGAAATGTCAGAAAAAAGAGCCAAGGAACTTTACGGGGATCCCCTTCCTGAAGTGGTTAAAGAGAGATTAGATAAAGAGCTTAAATCCATTATAGGCAATGGTTTTGCAGTTCTGTACCTAATAGCCCATAAACTGGTTAAAAAATCCAATGAAGATGGTTACCTGGTTGGTTCCAGGGGATCAGTGGGATCATCATTGGTAGCTACTTTGACAGGAATAACAGAAGTAAACCCTCTTCCTGCCCACTACCGGTGTACCAAGTGCAAGTACAGTGAATTTATACTGGACGGAAGTTATGCCTGTGGTGCTGACATGCCCGATAAGGACTGTCCTAAGTGCGGCACGAAACTGGTTAAAGATGGGCAGGATATTCCTTTTGAAGTTTTCCTGGGATTTGATGGGGATAAAGTTCCTGATATTGATTTGAATTTTTCCGGTGAGTATCAATCAAAGGCACAAAAGTACACGGAAGTATTGTTTGGCAAGGATAATGTTTTTAAAGCCGGAACCATTGGCACCATTGCCGAGAAGACTGCTTACGGTTTCGTTAAAAAATACCTTGATGAGAGGGGCCTTGTAAAACGGGAGGCGGAAATTAAACGCCTGGTGACTGGATGTACTGGGGTAAAACGTACAACAGGACAGCACCCCGGCGGAGTAATGGTAGTGCCCAAAAATGTAGATGTTCATGATGTTACCCCCCTGCAGCACCCGGCCGATGATAAAAAGAGCGGTATTATTACAACTCACTTTGATTACCATGCCATTCATGACTGCCTGGTAAAATTGGATATCTTGGGACATGATGATCCCACGGTTATTAAAATGCTGGAAGACTTAACGGGGGTTAACGCAAAAAGCATTCCGCTGGATGATAAAGATACCCTAGCACTATTTTCAGGGACGGAGGTGCTGGGAGTAAGCCCTGAAGAAATTAGATCACAGGTTGGAACATATGGTATTCCTGAATTTGGAACAAAATTTGTTCGACAGATGCTGGTAGACACCAAGCCATCAACTTTTAGTGAACTGGTAAGAATCTCCGGTTTTTCTCACGGTACTGATGTTTGGCTTAATAACGCCCAAGATTTAATTAAAGCTGGTATATGCCAGCTGTCAGAAGCTATTTCTGCCCGGGACGATATTATGATTTATCTTATACACAAAGGCCTACCTCCAAAAAGGGCCTTTAAAATAATGGAAAAAGTACGTAAGGGTAAAGGGCTGACGGATGAAGAAGCAGATTTAATGAGAGAACACGATGTGCCCGAGTGGTACATAGAATCATGCCGCAAGATCAAATACATGTTTCCCAAGGCTCATGCGGTTGCTTATGTAATGATGGCGTTTCGTATTGCCTGGTTTAAGGTTAATTACCCTGAAGCGTTTTATGCCACTTATTTTACCGTTAGGGCAGATGATTTTGATGCTGAATTAATTGTAAAGGGCAAACAGGCAGTATTGCGTGCCATTGAAGAGATAGAAAATAAGGGAACGGCAGCTTCGCCTAAAGAAAAAAGTTTACTTACCATTTTAGAAGTGGCCTTGGAGATGTATGCCAGGGGGCTGGAATTTAAAAGGGTAAGCCTGCAGGATTCTGATAACACAAAGTTTCTAATTAAGGGGAAAAAGCTTTTACCTCCCTTGGCAGCCCTTCAAGGTGTTGGCCAGTCTGCCGCTTTAAGCATTGTTAAGGCCAGGGAAGAAGCTCCATTTACTTCAATAGAAGACCTGCGCACCAGGGCTAAGGTGTCTAAAACTGTAATAGAGGTACTTCAACAGCACGGCTGTTTAGAGGGAATGGAGGAAACCAACCAGTTAAGCTTGTTTTAGTAAATTGGTTGAATAAAACTGCGTGCAGGATAATGTATAAAGTAGTGTAAGAGTGGGCATATTTACAAATACAAGCACCGTAGACATTTTACTTGTCATTTGTTGGGTGTTGTGATATACTAACTTTGGTTAAATTTTATGGAAATGCTGTTAATGGAGAGTGGGCTGTCCCCACTCTTTCCTATTATTTTAAAGAGTTTTATGAGGAGGCCCCGATTAAATGGGTAAGTCAAAAATAGCTGGACAAGTTGAAGATTTTACTAAACCTATTGTTGAATCAATGAACCTAGAACTTGTTGAAGTGGAATTTGTAAAAGAAGGGGCGCAGTGGTATTTACGTGTTTATATTGATAAACCTGGCGGTGTAGATTTAGATGACTGCCAGGCTGTATCTGAGCGTTTGGATAAGATTCTTGATGAAAAAGACCCCATCCCGCATTCTTACATCTTGGAGGTATCTTCACCTGGCATTGAAAGACCATTAAAAAAGGATGAGGATTTTCAACGGTTCAGCGGCAGGCTGGTTGCGGTAAGTACATATACTCCTATAAACGGTACAAAGAAATTTACCGGTCAGCTGCAGGGGTTAACGGAGGAAGGAGTAAAGCTGGAATTAGACACTGGTATGGAAATTATAATTCCAAGGGATAAAATTGCTTCGGCAAAGCTAGCAGTAGAATTTTGAATTGTTTTAGGAGGATCAACAAATGAATACTGAGTTTTTAGAAGCATTATATGACCTGGAAAAAGAAAAGGGGATTTCAGTTGATGTTCTGCTGGAAGCCATTGAGGCAGCGCTGCTCTCTGCCTACAAGCGTAATTTTGGCTCTGCCCAAAACGCTAAGGTAATTATTGACCGCGAAACAGGGGATTTTAAAGTTTTTTCTCAGCTAAAAGTTGTTGATGAAGTTAATGATGACAGGTTAGAGATATCTCTTGCTGACGCCCAGGCCATTGATCCAAATTACAGCCTGGGCGATGTTGTGGAACTGGAGGTAACACCAAAGGACTTTGGACGTATAGCAGCCCAGACTGCAAAACAAGTGGTAGTTCAGCGAATCCGGGAAGCTGAAAGAAATGTTATTTATGAAGATTTTATAAACCGGGAAGGAGACATTATTACCGGTATTATACAAAGGATTGAGCAGCGCACCGTATACATTGAACTGGGTAAGACTGAAGCTGTACTTGCTCCTTCAGAGCAAATGCCTAATGAAGAGTACAAGCAGGGAAAAAGAATTAAAACTTATATAACAGAAGTTCGTAAAACCACAAAGGGTCCGCAAATTCTTGTATCCCGTACACACCCTGGTCTGCTGAAGCGGCTGTTTGAGCTGGAAGTACCTGAGCTGCAGGAAGGTGTTGTAGAATTAATTTCTGTAGCCAGGGAAGCGGGTCAGCGTTCTAAAATAGCAGTATTCTCCAAGGATGAAAATGTTGACCCGGTGGGTGCCTGTGTTGGTCCCAAAGGAATGAGGGTTCAGAACATTGTAAACGAGCTAAATGGTGAAAAAATAGATATAGTTAAATACGATTCCGATCCCTCAAAGTTTGTAGCCAACTCCTTATCTCCTGCTAAAGTGGTTGCAGTGGAAGTTTGGGAGGATGAAAAAGTAGCGCGGGTGATTGTACCTGACTATCAGCTTTCACTGGCCATTGGGAAAGAGGGACAAAATGCCAGGTTGGCTGCTAAATTAACAGGTTGGAAGATTGATATTAAGAGTGAATCACAGATGAAAGAATTATACCCTGGTTATGACAGTGGGGAGTACTATGACAGTGATGATGTTGAAGATTATATAGATGATTATATTGACAGCGATGGTGAAGAGAGCCTGGAAGAATATGCAGGTGAAGATATTTTAAACAAGACAGAAGATGATTTATAAAGATAGGGGGGACTGCTTTGCCGAAGGTAAAGAAAAAGCCAATGCGCATGTGTGTGGGATGTCAGGAAATGAAACCCAAGAAAGAGCTTATACGCATAGTGCGCACCCCCGAAAATACAATTGAAATTGACCCAACAGGGAAAAAAAACGGGCGTGGTGCTTATATTTGTTCCCAGCAGGACTGCTTGGACAAAGCAATGAAAGGCAAACGATTGGAAAAGGCCCTAAAACATAGTGTAGGCAGTGATGTTTACGAAAAGCTGAAACAGGAGCTGAGTAAGATTAATGAATAAGAAAACTGCCGCCTTGTTAGGGCTTGCACAAAGAGCTGGTAAAGTTTTTTCAGGTGATGTGCAGGTAAGAAATGCTATTTCAGAGCAAAAAGCTTTCGTTGTTTTATTGGCGGTCGATGCTTCCGAAAGAACAAAAAATGACTATTATCATATAACAAAAGCAAGAAATATTCCTGTTTATGAAGCTGGTACTAAGAGCGAGCTTGGCTGGTCGGTGGGCAAGTCTCCCAGGGCAGCATTAGCAGTAATTGATGAAAACTTTGCCCGCAGTATCATTGATGTACTGGAAAGGGGAGAGGCGTAAGCTCCTGCCCGCCAATTATACGGAGGTGGATATATGACAAAAAAGAGAGTGCATGAACTTGCCAAAGAGTTAAACATAGAGAGCAAAGAGGTTATGAAACGTCTAAATGAATGGGGACTTGAAGTTAAGTCACCGCTCAGCATGGTGGAGGAACAGTATGCTGATAAACTAAGAAGCCAGTTATCACCTGCTAAGAAAACAGCTCCAAAGAGTAAAAAACAGCCTAAAGGGAAAAGAAATTATGACAGGGGACCGGGCGTAGTTGACAGGGTTCCTTCCCGGCCCCCGGACCGCCGTTATGATGAAAGAAAAGAACAGGTTAAGTCTAAGAAAAATGAAGTACAGAAAAATAACAGGCAGAAAAATGGCCGCCAGCAGGGTAAAGGACCAGGAAATCGACCGCAGGGCAAGCCTCACCAGGCCAAACCGCAGGGCAAAAAATTACATGGGAAACCTCAAGGTAAGGGTAAAGACAGGCAGGGCAGCCGCGGTAAAAATGTATCACAAAAAGATAAACAAATCTCTATTCCAAAGATGGACCCTGTGGTCAGTGCCCAGGCGAAAGCTAAAGCACAGGAAAGACCTAGAAACGAGCAGCGGATTAAAGACAGCAACTTTACCAGCAGGGACCGCTGGTTAGAAGAACAGGACAGGCGGGAACAGGATAAAAAACTAAGAAAACAGCATCAGAGAAGGCAGCAGAAAAAGAACAAAGAAAAAGATAAAGAAAAACAAAAACAAATGCCTGGTCAGCCGGCTGAAAAGAAACCCATTACCATTGGGGAATCTATTACTGTACAGGAACTGGCTGAGAAACTGCGCCTAACAGCGGCCGATGTGATTAAAACTTTAATGGGATTAGGCGTAATGGCCACCATTAACCAAGAAATTGACAGCGACACTGCAACGCTGGTGGCCAATGAGTTTGGCTATGAAGTAAATATAAAACAAGAAGAAAACATTGAAGAAACTATTATGGCTGAACCGGAAGATGACGAAGAAAATCTTCAGCCCCGTCCTCCAGTGGTAACGGTCATGGGGCACGTTGACCATGGTAAGACTTCACTTTTGGATGCAATTCGTAAAACTAAAGTGACTGCCACTGAGGCAGGCGGTATTACACAGCATATCGGTGCTTACCAGGTTGAAAAAGATGGTAAGAAAATAACTTTCCTGGATACACCTGGGCACGCTGCTTTTACAGCCATGCGGGCTAGAGGGGCTAAGGTGACTGACATTGCTATTCTTGTAGTAGCGGCGGATGATGGTGTAATGCCCCAGACTATAGAAGCAATAAATCACGCCAAGGCTGCAGACGTGCCAATTATTGTGGCTATTAACAAAATAGATAAACCAGATGCCAATCCTGATCGTGTACGTCAAGAACTTGCCCAGCATGGTCTTGTGGTTGAACAATGGGGCGGTGACGTAATCAGTGTAGAGGTTTCAGCAGTTAAACGTACCGGCTTAGAAGAACTGCTGGAAATGATACTCCTGGTGGCAGAAATATCAGAATTAAAAGCTAACCCCAATAGAAACGCGCGGGGAACAGTAATAGAGGCTGAACTGGACAAAGGGCGTGGTCCTGTGGCCACTGTCCTGGTACAAAATGGTACCCTCAAGGTGGGAGATCCAATAGTGGCCGGCACTGCACATGGCCGCGTTCGCGCCATGATGGATTACATGGGCAGACGTATAAAAGAGGCTGAACCATCAACTCCTGTTGAGGTTCTTGGTTTGAACAGTGTACCGGAAGCCGGGGATGTTTTTGTGGCTGTCGATGATGAAAAAATTGCCCGCCAGGTGGCAGAGCAGAGAATTAACAGGAAAAAAGAAGAAGAACATAAGAAGGGTGCCAAGCTTTCACTGGATGACCTGTTTAAGAGTATTCAAGAAGGCAAAGTTAAAGATCTGCCCATTGTAATAAAAGCTGACGTTCAAGGTTCTGTGGAAGCATTAACACAAGCCATTAACAACTTGTCAAATGAAGAAGTCAAAGTTACTGTAGTGCACGGTGGTGTTGGTGCTATTACCGAAACAGATATTATGCTTGCTTCAGCCTCAAATGCCATTGTAATCGGTTTTAATGTAAGACCTGACGTAAATGCCCGTAAAGCTGCTGAAATGGAAAAAGTTGATGTTAGAACATACCGGGTAATATATGATGTTATAGAAGATATAAAAGCAGCTATGAGCGGTCTGCTGGAACCCGAGTACAAAGAAGTTGTTATTGGACGGTTGGAAGTACGAAAAACTTTCAAGGTATCCAAGATTGGAACCATTGCCGGCTGTTATGTGACAGAAGGAAAAGTTACCCGGGATGCCGGTGTAAGGGTTATCCGGGACGGTATTGTAGTTCATGAAGGGAAAATTGATTCATTAAAACGCTTCAAAGACGATGTAAAAGAAGTTGCCCAGGGATATGAATGTGGTATCACTATAGAGAAATTTAATGATATTCAAGAAGGTGATAATATCGAGGCTTATGTACATGAAGAAGTTAAAAGAGAACTGTAGTTAAGATATTACTGGGGGGTGTATCATGTCACACCGGGCTGGAAGGTTGGCTGAAGAAATAAAAAAAGAAGTATCAATAATTATTCAACACGAATTAAAAGACCCGCGTATCGGATTTGCCAGCGTTACTGCTGTGGAAGTATCTAGTGATCTGCGTCATGCCAAGGTTTATGTCAGTGTACTTGGAAATGAAAAGCAGGCCCATGATACATTGGCTGCTCTAAAAAAGGCCCAAGGGTTTATCCGTACAAATTTGGGGAGAAGGATAAAAGTACGCTATACCCCGGAGTTAAACTTTGTATTGGATAACTCTATCAGCCACGGGGTTAATATAATGAAGAAGCTGAAAGAAGTTAGTGCTGAGGGAGAAAATACAGCAGATGAATGATTTAAAGGATGTGGCCTGGGAGTTATATGATGCTGAAAGCATAATTATATCGGGGCATGTTATGCCTGATGGAGACAGCATTGGTTCTACCCTAGGGTTGGGCTTGGCGCTTGAAAAAATTGGTAAAAAAATAACATTTACCAGCCCCCATCCCATTCCTGAAATTTATAAATTTTTACCCGGTGCCGAACGGATCCATCATGGTTTACCTGATGGCGTGTACGATACTTTTGTTGTACTTGACTGTTCGGTGCCGGATAGGTTGGGGGATGAAGTTGTATCACTGCTGGACCGGGACATTAAAGTAATTAATATAGATCACCATCAAGTGGAAAAACCTTTTGCTCATGTCAGCTATATAGATTCAAAAGCTGCATCTACCGGTGAGATTATATTTGATTTACTAAAAAATATGCGCATTAATTTAGATGTAGATATAGCTACAAACTTGTACACTGCAATTGTTACAGATACGGGATCATTTAAATATGAAGGAACAGCTCCAGGAACTCACCGTAAAGCTGCAGCGCTGCTGGAATATGGGGTTAACGGAGCTCGTATTTCCAAAATGCTCTTTGATGAAAAACCCATCGAGGTATTTAAAGTACTGGAAAATGCCCTTCCAACATTAAATGTTTCAGAATGTGGGAAAGTGGCGTGGATTAATTTTGACTGGGAAGCAAGGCAGAAAACAGGGGCAAAAGATGAGCATACCGAGGAACTGGTGGATTACCCGCGGAGGATAAAAGGGGTGGAAGTGGCCCTGCTTTTCAGGGAGTTATCACCGGGGGTAGTAAAGGTCAGCATGCGTTCTAACTACTATGTTGATGTAAGCCGGGTAGCTTCTGAGTTTGGCGGGGGTGGTCATAAAAGGGCTTCAGGCTGTGTGCTAAAAGGGGATATTAGTGAAGTCCAAAAGCAAGTGATATCCGCTGCTTTAGAGGCTGTGAAAAGGAGAGTTTAAAATGCCTACTGCTGGCATATTAAATATATTAAAACCTCCGGGAATGACATCACATGATATTGTAAATTTTGTGCGCAGGTTATTTAATGTTAAGAAGGTTGGTCACACAGGCACCCTGGATCCAGCTGCTGCTGGTGTTCTTCCTGTATGTGTAGGCAGGGCCACCAAAATTGCCCAGTACATAACTGGTACTGACAAAGAATACCGGGCGGAAATAACTCTAGGAATAACTACTGACACGCTGGATACAGAAGGTAAAATTGTACGTATAAAAGATGCTTCATTAGTAAACCAGGACGACTTTGAAGATATACTGAAAGGTTTTATCGGCAGAATTAAACAAACACCACCAATGGCCTCAGCAGTTAAAGTAAAAGGTAAAAAACTTTACCAACTGCAGCGCCAGGGTAAAAAAATTGATGTTGAACCTCGTACCGTAACAATATATAGAATTAATACTGTTTGGTCCACGGGGTGGGGAGGCAATCATCCCCGGGCTTTATTTGATGTAAAATGTTCTAAAGGAACGTATATACGTGCACTTTGTAAAGACATTGGAGATAAACTGGGAACCGGTGCATATATGAGTTTTCTGCTTAGGACATCAGTAGGGCCGTTTGCCATTGATAAAACTTATACTTTGGAAGAGCTTCAGCAGATGCCTGACCCGGCAGAAGCACTGATCAGTATGGATGCTGCCTTAGCTGAATTTCCTGAAGTATATGTTAAAAGCAGGGCTGTAAAATCAGTTCTGTCTGGGGCAAAGCTGTATCCCCCGGGAGTAATGAGTAAGCCTGAAAAACTAGAGCCAAATCAAATGGTCAGGCTTAAGGATGAAAATAATCTGTTGGCGCTGGCCGTAACTATTTATGAAAAAGAACCATTAGAAAGAATAATATTTAAACCTGTATGCAATTTAATGACTGCAAATTAAACAGGATTAATAAGCTGTTATTATAACAGGGCTGCTGCAGCTTAGGGGGAGTAATGGATTGTGATAGTAAAACATTCCTTTCAGGGTTTAAAAAATAAATACAAAAATATTGTAGTTGGACTGGGAAATTTTGATGGTGTACATGTAGGGCATCAAAAATTAACAAAAAAGGTAGTAAGCGAAGCAAGAAAAATTGCAGGAACTGCTGTAATTTTTACTTTTAATCCTCATCCTCTTTCAGTCCTCGATCCTCAAAATGACCCACCCAAGCTGTTAACACAGCAGAGCAAGGAAGAATTAATGGGAAGACTTGGCATTGATGTGGTACTATCTATACCATTTGATATTGAATTTGCCAAAATTACACCTAAAGAATTCATTGAAAAAGTATTATACCAGGAAATGGCGGTTCGCGAGGTTGTGGTTGGCTATAATTTTTCATTTGGAAGCAGGGGAGAGGGCAATGTAGAAACTCTTAGGCAGTATGCTTCAAGATATAACTATACCTTACATGTGATACCACCGGTAACGATAAACAAAAGAGTTGTCAGCAGCACTGTTATTAGAAAGATGATAATGGATGGAGATGTAGAAACTGCCGGTAGGTTTCTTGGATACGCTCCCTTTATTAAAGGGATAGTGGTAACCGGGGATAAAAGAGGCAGCACCATAGGTTTTCCAACTGCAAATATAGATCTTGATGATAAAATATTAACGCCTGCCAATGGAGTTTACAGTGTTCATGTTGATGTTGGCGACGATATATATCTAGGGGTTGCTAATATTGGTACAAAACCTACCTTTAATAATAATGAGGTAAAGCGCAACCTGGAAGTACATCTTCTTGATTTTAACGGCGACCTGTATGGCCAGCAGATAACAGTTAAGTTTCTACGGCGGCTGCGCAGAGAACAGAAATTTAATTCTGTTAATGAACTGGTAGCCCAAATACAAAGGGATATACAAATGTCACTGTCTGATTGGAAAGGGGTTAGAAACAGCAGCAAGCTTTTAGAAGAATACTGCTGATAAATTTTAACAACGAATAATTTAGGCTGCCCACGTATATAAATGTAATAGAATTTAATTTACAATTGTCCCAGTGTATGCTAAAATAAATGCGGCAACCGTCCCGAATCTGTGGAAAGGAGACGTTGCCTGTGGGAGTGCCTAAATTTGATTCTCCTGAAGAGGAGATCAGGCAGTGGCTTAATCATATTGCATTAATATGTTTATCAGAAGAATTTCAGGATTTAAAAAGAGAATTAGAAAAGCATTATGTAAAATCTAATGTTGATAATGTTAGATTAACCGCATTCCAAGATGCCCTGTATGCTTTTTTAGCTCAAAATGATGATGAAGTAGATCGCCATGCCCGAGGTTGTTAGATGAATGCGGGTAATAATTACCGGTCATGCACGAAAAAGGCTGAAGGATATGCGCCAAGATAAAATTACAGTTTATGATATTATTGCTGCTGTTAGAGAAATACCAGGACACATACCTACAGCAACTCGATTTAGAGGTTTTTTTGCCAAATCCGGCCGCATGTTTGATATTGTAGCAAAAGACATTGCAAAGGGCCGGTTGGTAATAACCATAATAGGAAAGTAATTTTTGAACTGTTAGCTAGGGGATGCGTTCCTCCGGCGCTTTACTTGGCTAGCAGCGATTAATGCTAAGAGGAGGTGAAAAAAATGGCGCTCAATCAAGAAGAAAAACAAAAGATTATTGACAAATTTAAGATCCATGAAAATGATACTGGTTCACCTGAAGTACAAATTGCAATTTTAACCCAGCGGATTATCGAACTTACTGAACACCTTAAGAAACATAAAAAAGACCACCACTCTCGCCGTGGTCTGCTGAAGATGGTTGGTAAGCGCAGAGCATTGTTAAACTATCTGCGCGACCGTGACTTTGAGCGTTACCGTGCTATTGTTGAAAAGTTACCTTTACGTAAGTAATTAAAGCGGGTGTAAACCCGCTTTTTGTCGTAATGTTGCAATATAAGGTATTTTATATTGAACAAGAAGGAAATACTAATATAAATGTAGAATTTTTTCCTTTTGTAACCAATTTTAGCTATTATACAATATTATAGGGGAAAAATCAGGAGGTATTTTAATGGCTGAGCAAAAGATTTTGAAAAAGGACATGCTGCTTGGCGACCGAACACTATCACTGGAAACAGGACGTGTCGCTAAACAGGCTGGCGGATCCGTTTTGGTAAGGTATGGAGATACTGTTGTACTGGTTACTGCCACCATGTCTAAAACCCCAAGAGAGGGGATAGACTTTTTCCCACTAACTGTAGATTATGAAGAAAGGCATTATGCAGTGGGAAAAATACCTGGAGGCTTTATTAAAAGAGAGGGCCGTCCCAGTGAAAAAGCTACCTTGTCTGCTAGATTAATTGACCGCCCAATACGTCCTCTGTTCAATAAGAAAATTCGCAATGAAGTGCAAGTTGTGGCTACTGTACTGTCTGTGGACCAGGATAATGCTCCAGAAATAGCTGCAATGATTGGGGCATCTGCAGCATTACATATTTCCGATATTCCCTTCCAGGGTCCCATTGGCGGGGTAATAGTTGGCAGGGTAGACGGTAAGTTTGTGGTTAACCCCACCATTGAGCAGCATGAAAAAAGTGAAATGCATCTTGTAGTGGCTGGTAAAAGTGATGCTGTAATGATGGTAGAAGCTGGTGCCGATGAAGTACCTGAGGACATTATGCTGGATGGCATCATCTACGGGCACGAGGTATGCAAGCAGATAGTACAATTTATTGAGGAATTTAGAGAAGAAGCTTTGGCTATGGGTTTGGCTAAAGAAAAAATGGAAATTGAAGAACCGGAAATAGATTCTAATTTGGAGCAAAAGGTAAATGCACTGGCAGAAGAACGTTATGTACAAGCCATTAAAAAATGTGCCCAGGAGAGAATGGAAAAGAAAAAACGAGAAGCTTTCCTGGAAGAAGTAACTGAAAACCTCATTAACGAGCTGACTGAAGGTCTTAGTGAAGAAGAATTAGAACAAAAAATGCCGCAGATTAAAGAACTGCTTCAGGAAATGGAAAAGAAAGTAATGCGGCGGATGATTTTAGAAGAAGGTGTTCGAATTGATGGCCGAGCCATTGATGAGGTGCGGCCAATATCAGTAGAAGTGAATGTGCTGCCTCGTACTCATGGTACCGGGCTATTTACTCGTGGTCAAACACAAATTCTATCAGTGGCCACTTTAGGGCGGATCAGCGAAGAACAAATTTTAGATGGTTTGGAAGCGGAAGATACAAAGCGTTATATGCATCATTATAACTTCCCACCATTCAGCACCGGTGAAGTACGAATGATGCGCTCTCCCGGCCGCAGGGAAATAGGTCACGGAGCACTGGCCGAAAGAGCACTGGTTCCGGTTCTTCCTTCAGAAGAAGACTTCCCATATACTATTCGTGTTGTTTCGGAAGCCCTAGAATCAAACGGCTCAACTTCCATGGGGAGTGTATGCGGCAGTACACTGGCATTGATGGATGCCGGAGTACAGATTAAAAGACCGGTTTCAGGTGTGGCCATGGGGTTAATTAAAGAAGAAGATAAATTTATAGTTCTTACAGATATACAGGGCATTGAAGATGCACTGGGTGATATGGACTTTAAAGTGGCAGGTACAGAAAAAGGAGTTACCGCCCTGCAGATGGACATTAAGATTCCCGGAATTACCAAGGAAGTATTTAAGCAGGCTTTGGATCAGGCACACAAAGGCCGCATGTATATTCTAGAAAAAATGCTGGAAGTACTGCCTGAACCAAGAAAAGAGATATCTAAGTACGCTCCTTCTATTATCAGCCTGCAGGTTAATCCTGAAAAAATACGTGATATTATTGGCCCCGGCGGAAAAATTATTAAACGTATAGTTGATGAAACTGGTGCAGACATAGACATTGAAGATGATGGACGGGTATTTATATCTGCAGTGAACCGTCAGGCTGGTAAAAAAGCCTTAGAATATATTGAGATGCTGACCAAGGAAGTTGAACCAGGACAAATTTTAACCGGTAAGGTCGTTAGAATTACTGATTTTGGTGCTTTTGTGGAAGTTGTGCCAGGTATTATGGGTATGCCGGGTAAAGAAGGACTGGTGCACATTTCACAATTAGCATACAACAGGGTTGATAAAGTGGAAGACGTAGTTAAAGAAGGAGACATAATAACTGTTAAGGTGCTGGGATATGATGATATGGGTCGTTTAAAACTGTCAAAGAAAGATGCTATGGAACCTCCTGAAGGTTATGAAGAAAGACGCAGGCCAAAACCCAGGAATAATTATCGTAAACCTCGCGGCAGAGGGAAAAAATTTCAATAGTAAATAAACAGCCCCGACCGTTCCGGTGGGGTTTTTAATTTTCCCTCCCTTTTTAATTTTGTTTTGTATATTGGACGGGCAATAATGCATAAATTTCCCTTAAAAAGGGGAGGGATGACATTTGAAGACTTTTTATATTAGGCGCGGTCGGCTGTTCAAACTGATAAGCTGGCTGCTGCTGGCTAGTTTTTTGATTTTTTTGGGATATATGGCAAGGAAGTATGATTATCGACCTACACTTGCTCCAATTTATCAAGGAAGCAGTGATAAAAGGCAGATTGCGCTAACTGTTAATGTTTACTGGGGTGAGGAGTATCTCCCGCAGATGCTGAAGATCATGGATGAAAATAATGTTAAGGCAACTTTTTTTATTGGCGGTCAGTGGGCGGAAAAATATCCCCAATTACTAAAAAAAATATCTGAGGCAGGACACGAAATTGGCAGCCATGGTTATTCGCACCCGCACCCGGATCAATTATCAAAATCCGGCAACATGAGAGAAATTATGCGCTCAGAAAAGATTATTATGCGTATAACCGGGCAAAAACCAAAGCTATTTGCACCCCCCTATGGTGAAAGAGGAGAAACAGTTTTAGCTGCTGCCGAAGAATTGGGGTACCAGTGTATTTTGTGGAGTATTGATACCATTGATTGGCAGCATCCCCCGCCTGAAATGATTGTGAAGAGGGTAACAAAAAAAGTCCATAATGGTGCAATAATATTAATGCACCCAACAGCTCCCAGCATTAAAGCGCTGCCGGAAATATTAAAGGTCTTAAAAAATAACGGTTACCAATTTGTAACTGTTTCTCAGTTAATTAATGAAACAGAACAGAACAGTACCGGCAATATAGAAGCCAAAAAAAAAGAATTAATACATAAATGTTAGGGAAATCTTTTAATTAACCATAAAAATCTAATTTGGAGTGAGTTTACTTTGAATAGTGTGCGCAGTCTTGTTATTGCAGTGGTTGTGATAGTTAACTTATTTTTTACCGGTGCTGTTGTCTGGGCAGAAATTGGTAACTCAAATTCTCCTTCTATAACTGCCAGTGCGGCTGTTTTGATGGATGCTAGAACGGGGCAGGTTTTATATGATAAAAATATGCATCAAAAGCGCCCACAGGCCAGCACAACAAAGATAATAACTGCTATTTTAGCTCTCGAGAGTGGTAAATTAGACCAGGTAGTAGAAGTAAGTCCTAGGGCTGCCTCTGTGGGTGAATCAAGTATTCACCTGCAGCCGCAGGAAAAATTAACATTGGAGGAACTTCTTTACGGGGCAATGCTGAGGTCAGGTAACGACGCTTGTGTAGCCATTGCTGAACATATAGCAGGTACGGAGAGAAACTTTGTTAAGTTAATGAATTACTATGCCAAGCTTCTGGGCGGCCAAAATACACATTTTACCAACCCTCATGGACTTCCTGCAGAAAATCACTATTCATCCGCTTATGATTTGGCTTTATTCACCCGTTATGCCATGAAGAATCCTAAATTTCGTGATATTGTAAAAACGCGATATAAAAAGATTAGAGGACCTGGAAAATATGAAAGGTACCTGCGGAATACAAATAAGTTGTTATGGAGTTATACCTGGACTGACGGGGTTAAAACAGGAACTACAAATGCTGCAGGATGCTGCCTTGTAGCTTCTGCAAGTGTAAACGACCGTCCTTTAATTAGTGTTGTACTGCACAGTACCGACAGATATGGTGATACAATAAAATTATTAGAGTACGGCTTTAAAAATTTTGATGAAATTGTCATAACTACAAAGGGTGAATATTTTACCACTGCTAACGTAGAGGAAGGATATTCTAACCATGTTCCCATTATCGCGGGTGACAGTTTATCAGTGCTTGTACCTAAAGGGAAAAAGGGAATATTTGAACAGAAAGTAGCTGTACAAAGAACACTTACCGCTCCTGTTCCTGCTAATAAAAAAGTGGGCAGATTAACTGTTTTAATTGATAATAATGAAGTGGACAGTGTAGATTTGATAACCGGTTGTTCCATTGAGAGAATGCCTCAATACCTTATAATATACAAGAAAATATGTAAACATTTGTAGAAATAATTTAGAAATAATGCAGGTATTTTAGATTTTTATGTATAACGTTATTATTGAACCAATTTTTTCTATAAATATTAAAATTACGGTTCCCAGTTAATCCTTTTTTAATATTAGCAATGACACTTTTCGTGTTATAGAGGGGGGAAAAAGATGTACCAGAAGACGACACTGGATAACGGGGTGCGCATTTTAAGTGAAGAAATTCCTCATGTTCGGTCTGTTTCTATTGGTATTTGGATAAAAGTTGGCTCCAGGGATGAAAACGATAAAAATAACGGGATTTCACATTTTATTGAACATATGATGTTTAAAGGTACTAAAAAAAGAACGCCCAAAAAAATTGCCGAGGAACTTGATGCAGTGGGCGGCCAGCTAAACGCCTTTACAACCAAGGAATATACTTGTTACCATGCAAAAGTTCTTGATGAACATTTTTCACTGGCAGTGGATATATTGTCTGATATGCTTTTAAACTCAAATTTTGCTCAGCAGGACTTGGAGCGGGAAAGAAATGTAATAATAGAAGAAATAAAGATGTATGAGGATACACCTGATGAGCTGGTGCATGATATATTTGCAAAAACATTATGGCAAGGGCATCCTCTAGGTAGGCCTATTATTGGCAGTGAGAAAATTGTTAATTCTTTAAACCGTGAAGATTTATTAAATTTTTATCAGGAACAATATACACCAGACAAAATTATTATATCACTGGCTGGTAATATCAGACATGAAAAAGCAGTAGAAATATTAAAGCCTGTTTTTGGATCTCTTAAATCAAAAGGAAAATCCCGGAAAAGTTTACCCCCTGCGGGAGCAAGCGAGGTCAGCTGCTACAACAAGAACACCGAACAGGTGCATATGATAATTGGCACTCCTGGTTACCAGTTGGGACATGATGATGTATACGTTGCCCAGGTAATCAATACTGTTTTGGGAGGCGGGCTGTCTTCAAGGTTATTTCAAGAAATACGTGAAGAGCGCGGTTTGGTCTATTCGGTTTATTCTTATCACAGTTCTTATAACGATGCTGGTATATTTGCTGTATATGCAGGACTATCTAAAAAAAATGTTAACCAAGCAATGGAATTAATATTTAAGGAAATAAGGGACATAGCGGATAATGGCATTGCTGAAACTGAGCTACAGAGAGCAAAAGACCAATTAAAGGGAAATTTATATTTATCCCTGGAAAATGTCAACAGCAGGATGAGCCGGCTGGGTAAATCGGAGATGTACCTGGAGAAAGTGCTGGAACCCGAAGAGATTGTTAAGAAAGTATATAATGTTACCAATGAAGATATAAGGCGTGTTGCCCAAAACATGTTTCAGTCAAATAAATTCTCAATGGCTGCAATAGGCTCAGAAAAGGACTGCAGTGAAATAGAAAAAGCTTTTTACAGCATAAAGGATAATTAATTTAATCCTCCCATTTATGGGAGGTTTTATCATTTATTTCGGAAATGATTAATAGCTATATAATGAAACAGCTTTAAGGAGAGAAGTTATGCCGCTGCTGTATCGTTACTTCTTTAATAAAAGATTTAAATATAGCTATTTAATCTTGGTTGTTTTATTTTTAGTACTTGTTCTGTGGCATTTTCTTAGTTCCAGCCATTTACCGGATTTATACATGCCTAAAGAGGATGAGATGCCGGCTGACATTTATTTTGTAACAGATGTTAACTCCATTAACCTTCCCGGGGAATTAATGATTTATAAATATAAAAATGCAGATATAAATAAAGAGTCATTAGAAGAATTGGCTGAAAAATTAGAGTTAGAAGACTATATTATCCAGAAAATTACAGGTGACCAGTGGATGGTTTATGCAGCCGGAAAAATGCTGCTGGTAGACTGCGATACTGGAATGTGGACATACCAGGACATATCGGCACGTCATAGCAGTGCTTTGGATAATACTAACCTGCCTTCTGACGATGAGGTTGTAAAGGCGGCCAGGAAGTATTTAAATAGTATTGGTATTAATACAGAAGAGTTTACTTCAGTGGGAGTTGGCAGCTCAACTGAGAATAATAAGATTGTAAGAAAAAGTGCATATTTTTATCGTCAGCTGCAGGGGTATGAAGTGTTAGGTGCCTCGCGTTTGGTAGTAGATATTGGCCCTGGGAATAAAATTGAGGGTATAGCAAAATATTTTAGAGAAACTGAAGCTTACAAGGTATATAAGTTAAAAAGCCCTAGTGAAGCTGTTTCAGAGCTGATGCACGGCAGGGCACAGTTTCAAGTACCTAATTTAATCACAGGGGAAGCTGCTGTTTATGAAATGCATCTTGCTTATTATGGTGCCCCAGGTATTGTATCAGAACAGCATTTTTTACAACCTGTATTTGTTTTTAATGGTGAAATTACAACTAACGAAGGTTCGGTTCCCTTTAACGCCTTGGTGCCGGCAGTGCGGGGGGTAAATATTCAATGGGTGAAACATTAAGTGTGTATTTAATGAATAAATGCACTGGAGCCCCAATATTATTTATGTTAGGTGGACAAAGTTGAGGTGGGGAGGCATGGCACCATGAGAATGAGTGAATTAGTAGGAAAGGAAATAATAAATATTGTAGATGGTGCCCGTTTGGGTGTTATTGGTGAATCGGACTTATCTGTTGATATTGATACTGGTCAGATTATGTATGTAATACTGCCGCGGCGTACAAATATATTAAATTTCTGGGTTGATAAACAGCAGATGCAGATACCCTGGGATATGGTGCGGAAAATTGGTAATGAGGTAATTATTGTGGAAATAGATCAGGGAAACTTAAATTTTCAGAGGTACTCTGTCTAAAAAGTAAAAGCTTCCCGTAGTGAAGTGACCCCTGTCAAGTAGACAGGAATAAAAAAGCACAGTTAAGCAGCCTGAGTCTTATATTCATAAGGACTCAGGTTGTTCAATTTCTTTTGGAAGCGTTGGTGGTTATAAAAACGAATATATTTGTGTACCGCATCCTTCACCTCTTCGGCTGTGCGGAAAGAGTACAGATTGAAACACTCTGCCTTGAAATGGCTGAAGAAGTTTTCCATGCAGGCATTGTCCAAACAGTTTCCTTTTCTGGACATACTGGCCTTTATATTGTATCTTTTTAGTAGATTGTTGTATTGACGGGATGTATACTGGAACCCCTGATCACTATGTAGGGGGTTTTCTTTTTATTAAAAAATGTACGGTTGACAAGTTGTTATAATTTATAGAATAATTATGCATAAACTATACATGCATTGAATTGGAATTGCAGGTTTAAACTGTTAAGAATCAAATCAGGTTGGAGGTAATATTATGATCAAAGTGTTGGTAACAGGAGCTGCTGGTAGAATGGGACAAGAATCGTGCCGCGCAGTATGGCGTGCCCAGGATATGGTGCTGGCCGGTGCTGTGGATACAGGGCGGGCTGGAGAAAAACTGGGTAAAGTTATTGGAATAGAAGATATAGATATTACAATTTATGGGGATGTGGAAACGGCATTAAAAGAAGTTAAACCTGACATAATGGTAGATTTCACCAATCCTGATGTGGTATACCGTAATGTAAAACTAGCCTTGGAAAATAATGTTCGTCCAGTGGTGGGTACTACTGGTATGTCCGGCGAGGAAATAAATGAATTAAGAAAATTGGCTGAAAAAAATGGACTTGGTGGTTTAGTGGCACCTAACTTTGCCATCGGTGCGTTACTAATGATAAAATTTGCTGCCATGGCTGCTAAATATTTTCCCAACGTGGAAATTATTGAACTGCACCATGATCAGAAGATGGATGCGCCTTCAGGAACAGCTTTAAAAACAGCCGAGGCGGTGGCTGAGGTACGGGGCAACTTAAGGCAGGGGCTTCCTACGGAATATGAAAAGATTGAAGGCGTAAGAGGTGGTGAGTTTGAAGGGATGCGCATTCACAGCGTGCGCCTTCCCGGCTATGTTGCCCACCAGGAAGTAATATTTGGTGGTACTGGTCAAACCCTAACCATCCGTCATGACTCAATTTCCAGGGAGTCTTTCATGCCTGGTTTGCTGATGGGAATAAGAAAAGTGATGGACATAAATGAATTGGTATATGGCCTAGAGAACTTAATTTTTGAATAATATTTTTAAAATAAAACAATTGCGTATACAAGCACCTCTTTCGACATCAAATCATATAGTGAAGCAAATTAAGTTTTGTCGAAAGGGGGTCTTCTAGGCGTGCATTCTAACCTGCAGGGGGTAAGAGTAGCAGTAGTAGGTGGGGATGCCCGGGAGATTATCCTGGTATCGGAACTATCTCGTTTGGGAATGAAGGTACAGGTTGCAGGGCTGCCTGTTCAGGATTCGCATAATAATATTAAAGTGTATCAGAGCATATCTGATGCCTTTAAGGATGCTCAGGCAGTTATACTACCTGTTCCCGGAATCAATAAAGATGGAACGGTATACTCAATTTTTAATGATAAGCCAATGGAATTAAATGAGAAAATACTGGTTGCACTCCCGGCAGGGACACCTGTATTTGCTGGTTTTGCCAGGGAACGCTTGGTTAACATGATCAAGCGCTGCAACCTGCGCCTAATTGAAGTGCTCAAACGAGATGATGTAGCAATATATAATTCTATTCCATCGGCCGAAGGAGCAGTACAAATGGCTATGGAAGCCACACCTATTACTATTCACGGAAGCAGTTCATTTGTACTGGGATTTGGCAGAACAGGTGCTACTTTAGCAAGACTTTTACAAGGAATGGGTGCTAGAGTAACTGTTGCAGCTCGCAGGGATGTTCACTTGGCTAGGGCTTATGAAATGGGAATGAAGCCGTTAAAATTTCAATTATTACAAGATCATATTAATGAAGCAGATATTATTTTTAACACCGTCCCTGCTCTGGTTTTAACAAATCTTCTTTTGAGCAAAGCTTCCAAGGAAGTTGTAATTATAGATTTAGCTTCCCCACCTGGTGGTACTGATTTTGATGCTGCCGAAAGATTGGGAATTAAAGCCCTGTTAGCACCCGGTTTGCCTGGTAAAGTGGCTCCCAAGACAGCAGGCCAGATACTGGCGAAGATAATCCTGCGGTTACTGGCTGAAGAACTTAACCATAAATAATTTGGGCTGGCCACGGAGGTGCTTGATATGCGCTTGAAAGGTGTTAATGTGGGGTTTGCCCTTACGGGTTCCCACTGTACCATTAAAGAAACTTTACCCCAGGTTAAATTATTAGTTAAAGAAGGTGCAAATGTTATCCCCATAGTAAGCAGCGCCCTTGAAGGTACAGATACCAGGTTTGGGCGGGCAGAGAACTGGATTAAAGAATTAAAAGAAATTACAGGTAAAGACCCTATTAATACCATCACCGGTGCCGAACCAGTGGGACCTAAAAAACTGGTTGACGTTATGGTGCTGGCCCCGTGTACGGGCAATACTCTGGCGAAGTTAGCCCTGGGTATTACTGATGGACCGGTTTTAATGGCCACCAAAGCACATTTGAGAAACCTACGTCCGGTAGTTATTGCAATATCAACAAATGATGCACTGGGGGTAAATGCCAAAAACCTGGGCTTACTTTTAAATACAAAAAATATATATATGGTTCCTTTTGGCCAGGACAATCCAAAAGGGAAACCCAACTCTCTAAAGGCTGATATGAACAGGATATTAGAAACTATAGAGGCTGCGCTGCAGGGAAAGCAAATACAGCCGGTAATAATTTCTTTTAATTAAATAAAGAAATAAAAATTTAAACTTCACCGCCCATTTATGGCTGAAGGTGTTAAAATAGATATATAATTTTTTTGGAGGGATTTTGAGATTGAGAAAGTACAATGTTGTAGTTGTTGGAGCAACAGGTGCGGTGGGTCAGGAAATTCTGACCGTGCTAAAAGAAAGGAATTTTCCTGTTGGAGAAATACGCTTGTGCGCAACAGCCAGGTCAGCTGGTAAAGAAATCGAATTTAACGGGAGATCTTATGTTGTAGAAGAGACAACAGCTGAATCTTTTAATGGAATGGATATAGCTTTATTTGCTGGTGGCAAGGCCAGCTTAGAATTTGCTTCTGCGGCTGTGGAGCGCGGTTGTGTGGTAATTGATAACAGCAGCAATTACCGCATGGACCCGGAAGTTCCGCTAATTGTGCCAGAAGTTAATCCGGAAGATGTGAAAAAACACAAAGGCATAATTGCTAATCCAAACTGTTCAACTATTATAATGGTTGTCCCACTAAAACCTATTCATGATGCAGTAGGTATTAAACGGGTGGTTGTTTCTACCTACCAGGCAGTATCCGGTGCTGGCAAAGAAGGAATTGAGGATTTGACCGAGCAAACTAAGGCTGTATTAAATGGCAAAGAGTATAAAGCTAAGAAGTTTATGCATCAAATTGCTTTCAATCTCATACCTCATATTGATATTTGGCAGGAAAAGGACTATACCAAAGAAGAAATGAAAATGGTTAAAGAAACTCAAAAAATATTCCATAATCCTGAAATTAAAATTACTGCCACAACTGTAAGGGTACCTGTATACAGGAGCCATTCAGAGAGTATTAATATAGAAACAGAGAAAAAGATAACAGCCCAAGAAGTAAGGGAACTTCTTTCCAATGCTCCTGGCATAGTGGTGCAGGATGACCCTGCCAATAACTTGTATCCCATGCCATTGTACACTTCACATCGAGATGAAGTGTTTGTTGGACGCATCCGGGAAGATATTTCACATCCCATGGCTGTCAACATGTGGGTTGTTGGTGATCAAATTAGAAAGGGAGCGGCAACTAATGCAGTTCAAATTGCTGAATTAGTTGTCCAGAATAACTGTCTACTGGAGAAGAGGTAGTATGCGTTTTTTAATTCAAAAATTTGGCGGTACGTCTCTTACCACTCCTGAGTTTAGGCAGGAGGTGGCCTCAAAAATAGCAGCTGCAAGAAACCAGGGGTTAAGCCCAGTGGTAGTTGTATCAGCCATTGGGAGAGAAGGTGCACCTTATGCCACAGATACGTTAATTAATGTTGCTAAAAAAGTTTACCGTGATGTGCCGTCCCGGGAACTTGACCTTTTAATGTCCTGCGGGGAAATAATTTCCGGTGTAGTAATGGTAAGCACGCTGCTGGATATGGGTATTGAGGCTGTATTTTTAACCGGTGCCCAGGCAGGGATTATTACCGATGACAATTATAATGATGCAAGAATATTGAGGGTAGAACCGCAAAAAATAATAAAGCATGCAGAAGAGGGAAAAGTAGTTGTTGTAGCCGGTTTTCAGGGTATAACTGAAGACGGTGAAATAACTACCCTAGGCAGGGGAGGCAGCGACACTACTGCCGCTGCCTTAGGGGTTGCACTTGATGCCGAGTGTATTGACATTTATACTGATGTGGACGGGGTGATGACTGCAGATCCTCGTATTGTTGATGATGCAAGAATCCTTGATAAAGTAACTTATAATGAAATCTGCCAGCTGGCTCATGAAGGTGCTAAAGTAATTCATCCAAGGGCTGTGGAAATAGCTATGCAGAAAAATATTCCTATGCGGGTAAAAAGTACTTTTAGTGATGCTCCCGGGACACTAGTTACAAACCACAGCGAAGTATACGGGGGAACAATAGACATAACAATGGACCGGACCATTACCGGGATAACATATGTAGCAGAAATTACCCAGATAATTATACCTCTAGAAGATGTGAAAATAGAAGATCCCCATTTAAAAGTTTTTAAAAGCATGGCGTTGGCTGGAATTAGTGTTGATTTTTGGAATGTTAATACACAATATATATCCTTTACAGTAAAAGATAGTTTAACTGAAAAAGCAAAGCAGGTGCTGGAAAATATGGGGATTAAACCTGTACTTCGCCCCAACTGTGCAAAAGTAGCTGCAGTGGGAGCAGGAATGACAGGAGTTCCCGGGGTTATGGCTAATGTAGTAGAGGCATTAACCAGGGAGAATGTAGAAATATTACAATCATCTGATTCTCACACCACCATTTGGGTACTGGTAAAAAAAGAAGAGATTAAGAGAGCTGTTGTAGCTCTACACAGGCAGTTCAAGCTTGGAGATAATAGATAATAAATATCTAAATACTATTTGAACGGTACGGCTGCTGCTGGGAAGGAAAATATATTAGGAAGGTGAAAGCCGTGACTGTTGATTTTGGGCGGGTATTAACCGCTATGGTTACACCCTTTGACAATGATCTGCAGGTTGACATACCTAAAGCTAAAAAGCTGGCCAGGTATCTAGTGGAAAATGGTTCTGATGGGTTAGTCGTCTGCGGTACAACTGGTGAGTCACCAACTTTGAACAAGGAAGAAAAGCTGAAATTGTTTGAAGCTGTAGTGGAAGAAGTTGGCGGTGAGGCAGTAGTAATTGCCGGCACCGGCAGTTATAATACTGCTGAAAGCATTTCCCTAACTCAAGCTGCAGAAAAAACCGGTGTAGATGGAATTATGCTGGTGGCACCGTATTATAATAAACCTTCTCAGGAAGGATTGTACCAGCACTTCAAAACCATTGCCAGCTCCACAAAGCTGCCTATTATGCTCTATAATATTCCTGGACGCACAGGAATTAATGTTTTGCCCGATACAGTGGTCAGATTAGCTGAAGACACAAACAATATTGTGGCAATTAAGGAAGCAGCTGGCAGTATGGACCAGGTTAGTGAACTTCGTAACCGTCTGCCTGAAAATTTTGCCATATACAGTGGTGATGACTCATTAACACTGCCAATTTTGGCACTGGGTGGGAAAGGTGTAGTAAGCGTTGCTTCTCATATTATAGGCAGCAGGATACAGGAAATGGTTGAGGCATTTGCTAAGGGAAATGTTTCGGTGGCTGCCAGACTGCATACTGAATTGTTCCCCATCTTTAAGGGCATGTTTATTACTACCAATCCCGTGGCTGTTAAGACAGCTTTAAATTTAAAAGGCATTAATGTGGGTGGCGTTAGATTACCACTGCAGAATATCAGTGAAAATGATAAAGAAAAATTAAGGACGCTGCTGTTAGAGAAAAACCTGTTATAAAAAAATTAAAAAAGGTAAAATTAGGATACTAGGGACACGATTATACCGGTGTCCTTAGTTTTTTTTATATAAATGTAAGTTTGGTATATTTACTTGGGTAATATATAATATATAAAAAATTTACATGTAAGATAATGGTTAACATAGCATTGCCTGGCCGAATTGTGCTTGTTTACTGTACACAATTTCAGTATAATATACCAGGTGGACTTTGACAGGTTGACTATACTACCCAGCAGCCGCACTATTGGCAAGATTATCCCCTCTCCTGGTAGTACCAGCATAGCTATTACAGCATTTAACGCATTTGTACTACGGGGAAAACAAAAATCTAGGGGGGGTAGTTTTGGCAAAAGAATCTAAGGTTTCTATTATCCCCTTAGGGGGCCTTGGTGAGATCGGTAAAAATATGATGGTAATAAAATACGGGGATAATATTTTGCTAATAGATAGCGGTTTATCATTTCCCGAAGAGGAAATGCTGGGTATTGATATAGTAATCCCGGATATTACTTACTTGATTGAAAACAAGCATATGCTTCGAGGTATTGTGCTGACCCATGGTCATGAGGATCATATTGGTTCCCTGCCTTATGTATTAAGGCAAATTAATGCACCTGTGTACGGAACCAAGCTGACATTGGGACTGCTGGAGAATAAATTAAAAGATCATAAATTAAATGATCGAGTTAAGTTAAATAGTGTAAAGCCCCGTGATACAATTCAGGTCGGACCTTTCAAGGTTGATTTTTTCAGAGTTTCTCACAGTATTCCAGATTCAGTTGGCTTGGCTGTTCATACTCCGGTAGGAACGATAGTGCATACAGGTGATTTTAAAATTGATCATACTCCCGTGGATGGGGAAGTAATGGATTTCTATAAACTTGCGCAGCTGGGTGAAAAAGGCGTACTGGTACTTTTATCAGACAGTACCAACGTGGAGAGACCAGGCTACACGCTATCAGAAAGAGCAGTGGGCCAAACTTTTGAGGAAACATTTCGCAATGCCAAGGAACGAATCATTGTAGCTACCTTTGCTTCTAACGTTCATAGGCTGCAGCAGGTTATTTTAGCTGCCCATAAATATAACCGTAAAGTGGCGGTTATTGGACGCAGTATGCTGAATGTAGTAAATATTGCATACGAACTCGGTTATCTCCATATACCAGAAGGTACGCTGGTTGAACTGGATGAAATAAACCGGCTTCCTAAACATAAAGTAGTCTTAATGTGTACTGGCAGCCAGGGAGAACCTATGTCTGCCTTAACACGAATTTCTGCCTCTGAACACAAACAAGTAGAAATTATGCCAGGGGATACTGTAATAATTTCTGCTACTCCTATTCCCGGGAATGAAAAATTAGTAGCCCGGGTTGTTGATTTGCTCTTCAAAAAAGGGGCAGATGTTATCTATGAGTCTGTTTCCGGTATTCATGCTTCAGGACACCCCAGCCAGGAAGAGCTGAAGCTGATATTAAACCTGATTAAACCTAAATTTTTTATTCCGGTTCACGGAGAACATCGAATGCTGGTTAAGCATGCTGAGCTGGCTAAAGAACTGGGTATTCCTAAGCAGAATACCTTTGTGGCTGAAAATGGTATGGTGCTGGAGTTTACCAGGCGCTACGGGAGAATTGCCGGTCGAGTTCCTGCCGGTCGTGTATTGGTAGACGGTTTGGGCGTTGGGGACGTTGGCAATATTGTGCTGCGTGATAGAAAGCAGCTATCCCAAGACGGTATTTTAATAGTGGTAGTAACCATAAGCAGGGAACAGGGCTTAGTTGCCGCTGGCCCTGATATTGTATCACGTGGGTTTGTTTATGTCCGGGAATCTGAGGAACTGCTCGAAGGAGCCAAGGAAAAAGTAAAAGAAGCTCTAGAGAAATGTTATGAAAAAAATATCACCGATTGGTCAACAATTAAATCTCAAGTACGGGATGTCTTAGGAAAATATTTATATGATAGAACCAGGAGAAGACCAATGATATTACCCATCATTATGGAAGTATAATTTTACCGATCCTCACAAGGAAAAAATAATTCTTAAAGAAGAAATGACAGGTCTCAAATTAGTGACCTGTCATTTTTTTGATGCAGTCAAGGTATTTACCGGAGAAAACTATAGCCGGCAAATGTAGGTTTTTAATTTATTGAACCCATCATCCGGGGGAAAAGCGCCGAGGTATGTTTGAGAAGCGAAGCGACGAGTTGCGCAGGCGCCCTGAGGCTTTAGCGTTCGTTCAAGTATAGGTGCCGGCGTGTTTTGGAGTGTAAATACCATGCGGTGCTATTACCGAAGTTTTTTAATAAATAAAACGTTTGTGTATTTTTTTGGTTCTTGTGCCATACTATTGATGACATTGCTGCTTAAGGAGTGAACTTTTTTATGTTTGATAATGAACAGAAGTTTCAAACCCCGCAGAGAAACCCAAATTACACACCTACTGTAGGACCTATGCCCAGTCCTAACCCTAATACCCCACCCCAACCTGGAACTACACCGGGACAAATGCCCAACCCCACCACTCAGGCACCTGGTGCTGAACCAGGCAAGACAAGAAGAATAACTGGGAGGTCAAAGGGAACATTAGAGGCAATCAAGGAACTAGGTACACCGGGACTACCAGATACAAAAAGCAATATTCACTGCGTAACTATAGTTGGGCAGGTTGAGGGGCATTTGAGCTTACCACCCCAGAATAAGACTACTAAGTACGAGCATATTATTCCCCAGCTTGTGGGCTTGGAGCAGAGTAAAGAAGTAGAGGGTGTACTGCTAATTCTTAATACAGTTGGTGGTGATGTTGAGGCAGGATTGGCCATTGCGGAAATGGTTGCCAGCATAAGCAAGCCTACTGTCAGTATAGTACTAGGAGGCGGGCATTCAATTGGTGGACCAATTGCGGTATCTGCGGACTATTCCTTTATTGCTGAGACAGCAAGTATGACCATTCATCCCATAAGATTGAACGGGCTTGTTGTGGGAGTGCCGCAGACGTATGAATATTTAGATAAAATGCAGGACAGGGTTGTGAGGTTTGTTACAGAACATTCCAACATCTCCGAACACAGGTTTAGAGAATTGATGTTTAGAACAGGTGAACTGGCCAGGGATATAGGTACTGTGTTAATCGGCAGGGAAGCGGTGGAAGTTGGGTTGATCGATGAGGTAGGCGGATTAGGAGAAGCAGTTAAAAAATTGAAAGAATTTATTGATGAAAATAAAAGAGGAGTGCCATTACAGTGATTTTATATACCCCAATGCAGTTAGAATTAGTTTTTGATGGAATGGAAAAAAGTGTGGTGGCAAATCAAAGGGAAATTTCATTTGACAATAAGACACTGGTTGTTGAAGATAACGGTTATGGCATGGCAAAAATAGTAAGACTAATTTCAACAGACCCTATGGATTATTTAAATCCTAACCTGATACCAGGAGCTGAAATAAAGCTCTAGCGGCGATTATATCGCCGCTATTTTTTCTGTAAAAGGTGGTAATCTTATGTTATAATACCATTGTTTGATTCGTATTTTACTTAAGAGGTGATATGTTTGACAGAATTTCAGGCCCTTGTTCTTGGTGTTGTACAGGGATTAGGAGAATTTCTTCCTATATCCAGTTCTGCTCACCTAGTTCTTGTCCCCTGGCTTTTGGGTTGGCCTTATGCTGGAATAACTTTTGATGTGGCTCTCCACATGGGTACTTTAGTGGCTGTGGTAGCTTTTTTCTGGCGGGATTGGCTGATTTTAGCCAACGACGGGCTGCGATTAAAACGTACACATGAAGGCAGGCTGTTTTGGTACATGGTTCTGGCTACTATTCCAGGAGCTGCCTTTGGATATGTTATGGAAGATTATGCAGAGACAATTTTTCGTACTCCAGCACTAATTGGTACTATGCTGATAATTATGGGAGTTATTCTTTATATAGTAGACCAAAAAGCTCCCAGGGCCAAAGATATCAGTAATATAGGATTAAAAGAAAGTATGGTGGTGGGAATACTGCAGTCGCTGGCCATTATTCCAGGTGTATCCCGGGCTGGAATTACCATGACTGCCGGACGGGCTGCTGGAATGACCCGTGAAGCTTCGGCCAGGTTTTCATTTCTGCTCTCAACACCAATTATTTTTGGTGCTGGTGTGATGCAGTTAAAAGATATTGATGCATCGGATATTGACCGGGCATTTATAACGGGAATAATAACATCAGCAGTGGTAGGTTTTTTATCAATAAAATTTTTACTTAGATACTTAACTGAGAAAAGTTTTAACATATTTGTATGGTACCGGTTTGCTTTAGGGATTCTGGTAATAACAGCTGAAATTTTATGGCGCTAATTTAATAACAGTTATAATGATTAGAGCCACCGGGAAAAGTACCCGGTGGTTATGTTCTGCTATCAGAAAATATAAGTTTTGACGCAGCCAAGGTATTTACCGATTTTCATGCTTTTGATTTACTAGTTTTATTATAAGGGCAAACTAAAAGGAAAATGGAAATATCTGTAGAAAGTACATATTTATGTGAGGGGGTGCAGCGGTTTGATCCATAAAATTGTAAAAGAAGAACTTAAGTATGAAATAATGGGTATTATTTTATTAGCACTGGCCCTCTTGGGTTTGTTTAGTTTTTATAATTCTTCTTTGGGAGCTGTTGGAAATTTTATTGGTAGGGTATTAAAAGGTATTTGCGGCGAAGGTCGTATTATCTTTCCTATAATGCTGGCAGTGCTGGGATTAAAATTAATTATCCAGCGAGGACGTTCCAGGATAACAGCAAAAGTTTATGGTGGAATAATAATGTTTATTATTGTATTAACCATACTGCACATACAAATACCTGTAGAACAATCTTTTTCTCGAGGTTTTGAAGGTGCAGGGGGGGGGCTGATTGGAGCAGCGTTCAGCTATTTGCTGCAGCTTGCGTTTGGTAAAACTGGAACATATATTATTTTATCTGCTGCTTCCCTGGTAGCACTTATGCTGTTAACAAATAAGTCCCTTGCAGCTATTACAAGGGAATTAGTAACTTATTTCAAAGAAAGTATATGCCGGGTTAAGGAGAACCTGGTAAATTTTCTCTTTACAGAGGTAGAAGATGATAAAAATAATGATAATAAAGAAGTAATGGATTTTGATCAAGGGACCATGACCCGAGAAGACTTTTTTCCCCATGATAAACAGAATACTCGGAGTGCTGCAGATCAAAAATTTGTTCAAGATGAGCCCACAGGTCCTTTACCTGTAGTTAATATCAGCCCTGGTGAAAGCAATGATGGTAAAGAGATTGAAAGCAAAAATGAACTGCAGGATACGGCCTGGAATGAAGATAAAGTGACAGCAGATTTTTCTCAGCTGTCTATTGATGACATACCAAGTTACCAGCTGCCTCCTCTTACCCTTTTATCACGGCCTAACCGCAGCAGGAATAACAGGAACAGCAAAGATGTTACTGAGCAGATCAGAAAGCTGGAAGAAACGCTTAAAAGCTTTGGCATAAATGCTAAAGTAACCCAAGTATCCAGAGGACCTTCCATTACCAGGTTTGAAGTACAGCCCCCTATTGGAGTTAAGGTTAGTCGAATTGTCAATTTAGCAGATGATATAGCACTATCAATGGCTTCTCAAGATGTAAGAATTGAAGCACCAATACCTGGTAAAGCAGCCATTGGTATTGAAGTTCCCAACAAGGAAATTTCAACTGTTCACTTTAGGGAACTGCTGGAAAGCAGGGAGTTTGTTCAATCCCCTTCACGGCTGTCCATAGCATTAGGAAAGGATATTGCTGGTAATCCAATTGTGGCTGATCTCAGTAAAATGCCTCACTTATTAATAGCAGGTGCCACTGGTTCGGGTAAGAGTGTATGTTTAAATACCTTAATAGCAAGTATATTATTTAAAGCTACTCCAGATGAAGTTAAGATGATTATGATAGATCCCAAAATGGTTGAATTAGCTACATATAACGGTATTCCACACTTGGCGTCACCCGTTGTTACCGATCCTAAAAAGGCAGCAAAATCGCTGCGCTGGGCCGTGAAGGAGATGGAAAAACGATACAACTTGTTTGCGGAAGCTGGTGTCCGGGATATTACCAGGTATAACAATTTAATAAAAAACCAGACTGCACCTGATGATGAACGTAAAATACTCCCGTTAATAGTAGTTATTATTGATGAGCTGGCAGATTTAATGATGGTGGCTCCTTCCGATGTAGAAGATGCCATCTGTCGGCTGGCTCAAATGGCCAGGGCTGCGGGTATACACCTGGTGATTGCAACCCAGCGTCCTTCGGTAGATGTTATAACCGGGCTGATTAAAGCCAATATTCCTTCTCGAATATCATTTGCAGTATCATCCCAGGTAGACTCACGAACAATACTGGACATGGCCGGTGCAGAAAAATTATTAGGAAAAGGAGATATGCTGTTCTACCCGGTAGGAGCATCTAAACCTGTTAGGGTGCAGGGAGCTTATTTATCTGATAAAGAAGTAGATGAACTAGTTAAGTTTCTTAAGAAGCAGGCTAAACCAGAATATGATGAAACTATAACCAAAGAAGAACCTAAAAATAACGAGGATCAGCCTTTGGAGGATGAACTGCTGCCTAAGGCTGTAAAAATATTAATCGAGCATGGACAGGCATCAATATCCATGCTGCAGCGCCGCCTGCACATCGGGTATGCAAGGGCAGCGCGATTAATTGATATTATGGAACAAAAGGGTATTGTAGGTGGATACGAGGGTAGTAAACCCAGAGAAGTACTTATCACTATGGAACAATACAATGAAATGTTTAAAGACCAGATATCCCAGGGTTAAACCTGGGTTTTTTTGTAATTTGTAATTTGACTCTGCTTGACCGTTATGAATATAAGGGTATATTATAAAAAATAAAAAGTTAAAATAACTTTTACTTTTATAAGCAGGACAGGATTATAAAAATATAGAATACCAAATTGCGAGGTAGATTTAAATGTACGAGGATATCTGTATAGAAGAGGCATTAAATGAAGGCAATGTTTGTTATATAGATTTACGTTCCGAAAAAGAATTTACCGAAGATACAATACCTGGTGCAGTCAACATACCATTATTCAATAATGAAGAAAGAGAAGAGATAGGAACGATTTACAAACAGGTAAGTGTTGAAGAAGCCAAACTTCTGGGTTTAGAAATAGCTGGCAAAAAATTAAAGCAAATATATCAGCTGGCCAAAAAACACACCAAGGGAAAAAAGGGAGTTGTTTTTTGCTGGCGAGGCGGTATGCGCAGCCAGTTTGTTGCATCGGTGCTAACTTCCATGGGCATACCTGTGAAACGTATAACCGGCGGTTATAAAGCTTACCGTAAGTTGGTTTATCAATATCTATATGAAAAAGAACTTCCCCATGATGCTGTTGTGCTGCATGGATTAACCGGCGTGGGAAAAACACGGGTTCTGCTGCGATTGCAGGAAATGGGTATCCCTGTTATTGACCTGGAGACTTTGGCCGCACATAAAGGGTCCGTTTATGGAAAAATTAATATGCCTTCTTCCCCTTCTCAGAAAATGTTTGAATCAAAGATAATGACAAAATTAACATTTTATGAAAAAAGTAAGTATTTTGTTGCAGAATGCGAGGGTAGACGTTTAGGCAAATTATATGTTCCACCTAAGGTTATAGAAAAAATAAAAACAGGGCATAAAATTCTGTTGTATGCAAATTTGAATACAAGGGTCAAAAGAATAATAGAAGATTACACTTCCGGCCCTAATAAAAATATTAGTGAACTGCAAAATGCTACCAGCAAGTTGGTCAAGTACTTGGGTAAGAAAAAAGTAAAAGAGTTAAATGATTTGTTGGAACAGGAAAAGTTTGAAGAAGTATTTTCTTACCTTCTTGAAAATTATTATGATCCCTTGTATAAATACCCGCAGCAACCAGATAATAATTACGATTACTGTGTAAATTGTGAAGACCTTGATTTGGCAGCAGAGAAGATTTATCAGTACTTGCAGGGACGTTATGGGATATCCAAGACAATGGCGGGGGTGAAATGATTGGAAATTGGCGAGACTCTTAAGAAGGCCAGGATGGCAAAGGGCTATACGTATCAAGAGATAGAAGAAGCAACTAAAATTAGATCCAGGTACCTGGAAGCCATGGAAGAAGAAAATTTTAATTTGTTACCGGGCCGTGTTTATGTATTAGCTTTTTTAAGAAATTATGCCAAATATCTTGGTCTTGACGACGAAGAATTAGTTTCTCAATATAAAGTGCAGTATGGTGAAAAAGAAGTCATAAAAGAGCTGCCTGGCAGTAAAAATGTGGAAAAAGAAGTGAACGGTAAGCCCCGTTATAAAAATTATTTGCTGGCACTGCTGGTGGTAGGGATTATGATTGCAGTTTTTGCTGTCTTTAATGGTAAATTTAATGGTAAAGGGGATATTGGAAGGCCTGACAGTGTGCAGGAACCAGGAGTTGTGGAAAATATAAAAGACAATCAGCAAAAACCGCCAGCAGGGCATAATAATGAAAATGGAATAAGTTCACCGGTACCAGGAGAGGTAGAGAATAATAACGTTGAGCTTGTCCTTAATATAGTTGATGATAAGTGCTGGATGAAGGTAGATGTAGATGGTAAAACGAAGTTTACAGGTGTAGCCAAAGCCGGTGAGAGCAAAAAGTTTGTTGGCCAGGAAAGTGTTTATGTTAAATTGGGAAACGCCGGCGTTGTGGAAGTACTGTATAATGGTAAAAATATGGGTACGTTAGCCGGCAGAGGGGAAGTAGCTGAAAAAGTTTTTACTAAGCAAAGTTAAAGGAACCTGTATGGAAAACAGGTTCCTTTCTTGTTTTATCTGATATTATATGTTTTGACGAACGGTGATTAATCATCTTTTAAATTTAGCCCGCAGTGGGGACAGTTGGAGGGATTTCCGCTATAATATTTACCACAGCTGGGGCAGGCCATCAATACTTCATCAGTAATGTCAATAGAACTGTTATGATAATACCCCTGGTGGTTATGGGATTTTTTTATGTTAGGCCGTGTTAATAAGTGTAATGGAAAGAATACAAGAAATAATATCATTACTCCCATGCCCCATAGTACGGAAGAAAAAAATGAACGTCCTCGACGAAAGGAATCCCAAAATGTATAAATTCCAGCCAGTATGAGTAATAGACTAATGTAATGCAAATTATTTCACTCCTAACATTGATTTCGAACAATATTATGACATAAAATATTAAGAGTGCAACAGCTGTATTCAGTATTTTTACTGGTAAAACACCTTTTCTGCATTTGCATGTATGTGTTTTGGAGGGTAAGCGTAAAATAACCCCCACCTTGCGGTAGGGGTATAAGTCAGTTATTCTTAT
>JACDOL010000007.1 GCA_017656165.1 Desulfotomaculum sp. | reverse complement strand
TATATAAACATTATCTTGACTAAGATAATTGGGTAATATATAATTAAACTCACATCTAAATATTGGTATTTTAAAAAAGGAGAGTGGCAGGGCTTTAGCAATGGGCTAAAGCTCTTTTTGTGATGGGAAAAAAAGACCTGCAGCAATTAACAGGATTATTAAAACCTTTAACAGGTACAGCTGAATTTCAAAGCTTAATTGCCGGCCTAAATAAGGGTTATAACCGGCAGGTAACTTTTGGCTTAGCCGGTTCCCAGAGGGCCTTAATGATGGCAGGTATAATTTCTGCCAGGACGGGTCCTTCCCTGGTAATTGCACCGGGAGAAAATGAAGCAAGTATCCTGGTTGATGACCTGCAGGCACTGATGCCTGACAGGGAAGTTGTTACATTTCCTGTCTGGCAGGCTATGCCGCTGGAAGTCTTTTCCCACAGCAATGACGTCATAGTCCAACGGTTGCGGGTTTTAAATGAGCTGGTAAAAGGTAAGCCCCTGGTAGTAGTAGCTCCGGCTGAGGCTGTACTGCGAAGACTGTCCCCGCCGGAAATTTTTACTTCCCAGAGAAGAAAATTAAAGGTTGGCCAAACTATTGACCTTGAAGAGCTGCAGAAGTTTCTTATTATGCAGGGTTATGAACGTGTAGATTTGGTTCAAAATAAGGGTCAGTTTTCTGTCCGGGGCGGTATAATTGATATTTATTCTTTAATTACTAACAGGCCAGTTCGAATTGAACTTTGGGATGATGAAATAGATTCAATTCGCACCTTTGATGCTGGGTCCCAGCGATCGGAGGAAGAATTGAAAGAGATAGAAATCCCCCCGGCCAGGGAAATTGTAATTAACGAAAAGAACTGGCTTTTAGGGCGGGAAAAGCTGCAGGCAGAATATCAATCACAGTTAAAAAGTTTAAACAAGAATGCTCCTCTTGAAGCACAGCACCAACTGGCTGCCCAGGTGCAGTCCTGGTTGAGCAAAATGGAAAGGCCTGTCTATTTTGACGGCTTAGAACAGCTGATTCCTTACTTTTACCCCCGTCCAGTAAGTATAATGGATTATCTGTCGGAGAAGGCAGTGACGCTTGTTGATGATCCCTTCCGGGTAAAAGAAGTGATAGAAGTTATACAGAAAGAAAGAGGGGAAACCCACACGGAACTATTAGCCAGGGGAAAGGTTTTACCATCCCAGTATAACATTTACCTTGAATGGCGGCAGTTTTTAGCTGCCCTGTTAAGGCAGCAGAGCATATCTTTTTCATTTTTGCCGCGCAGCCCGAAGTTTCTAGAACCTGAAAATATTGTAAACTTCACTACTAAAACAATGCACCCGTTTTTGGGAAACATTAATGCCCTTGTTGACGACATCAAACATTGGAAAAGAAAAAATGCTGTGGTACTTCTGATGGGCAGCCGGGAAAGGGCCCAGGGCCTGCTGGAAATATTAAGAGAAAACAAAGTTGATGCTTTTTACATGTCCAGGTTGAAAAATGAAGCTGTTCCCGGCAATGTGGTAATATCAGAGGGACATCTATCCAGCGGTTTTGAACTGCCGGCGGCCCGGCTGGTGGTAATAACAGAAAAAGAGATATTTGGGCAGCGCAAAAAAGCTAGAAAGCGCAGGGTAAAAACTGGTGACCGCTTGTCACCTTTTGAAGATTTGAAGGTAAATGATTATGTTGTCCATGTTAATCATGGTATAGGCCGCTACATGGGGATAACAACCCTGGAAGTTGGCGGGGTAAAGAGGGATTACTTACTGGTAAAATACGCCGGGGATGATAAGGTTTACGTACCAACCGACCAGGTAGGTTTGCTCCAGCGTTACAGTAGCAGTGAGGGAACTGTACCCAAACTTTCTAAACTGGGAAGCAATGAATGGTCTAGAACAAAAAATAAAGTAAAGCAAGCAGTTAAAGAAATAGCCAAGGATTTAATTAAATTATATGCTGAACGCCAGACTGCTAAAGGGCATGCCTTTAGTGAGGATACTGTATGGCAGAAGGAATTTGAAATGGCCTTTCCCTATGAAGAAACTAAAGACCAGCTAAAGGCCATAGAAGACGTTAAAAGAGATATGGAAAAACCACGCCCCATGGATAGGCTTCTTTGTGGTGATGTGGGGTATGGAAAAACTGAGGTTGCACTTAGGGCTGCTTTTAAAGCTGTTAATGATGGTAAACAGGTGGCGGTGCTTGTGCCCACAACTATTTTAGCCCAGCAGCACTATAACACTTTTAAAGAGAGGTTTTCTAATTTCCCGGTATGTGTAGAGATGCTGTCACGATTTAGGACACCCAAAGAACAGAGACTGGTATTAAAGGGGCTGGAAGAAGGTACAGTTGATATAGTAATCGGGACTCACCGGTTAGTACAGCCTGATGTAAAATTTAAAGACCTTGGTCTTGTGGTTATAGATGAGGAGCAGCGTTTCGGTGTAGCTCATAAAGAAAGGCTTAAACAGCTGCGGACAACTGTTGATGTATTAACACTTACAGCCACCCCAATTCCCAGAACACTTCATATGTCCTTGGTGGGAGTACGAGATACTAGTTTATTAGAAACTCCCCCGGAGGAACGGTTTCCAGTACAAACATATGTGCTGGAAGAAGAGCCCATAATTATTAGGGAGGCCATACGCAGGGAAATTAACCGGGGGGGGCAGGTGTTTTTTGTTCATAATAGGGTGGCAGATTTAGATAATGTAGCTGAGTGGTTGAGCAGCCTGGTGCCGGAAGCAAGGTTAGTGGTGGCCCACGGGCAAATGAAGGAAGATGAGCTGGAGAGGGTAATGTTAGAATTTGTGGCTGGTAATTATGATGTACTTGTATGTACTACTATTATTGAAACAGGGTTGGATATTCCAAACGTAAATACTTTAATTGTAAAGGAAGCTGACAGGTTTGGATTGGCTCAGCTGTACCAGCTTAGAGGTAGAGTGGGAAGGTCTAACCGCCTTGCCTATGCTTACTTTACATTCCGCCGGGATAAAGTCTTAACCGAAGAGGCGGAGAAAAGATTGGCCGCCATCAGGGAATTTACTGAACTTGGATCAGGTTACAAGATCGCAATGCGTGACCTGGAAATAAGAGGAGCAGGTAACATATTGGGTGCTGAACAGAGCGGCCATATTGCCGAAGTTGGTTTTGATTTGTACTGTAAAATGCTGGAGAATGCCATTAGGGAAGCAAAAGGTGAACAGAAGGAAGAAGTTGTGGAAACTGCCGTAGAACTACCTGTGAATGCTTATCTGCCGGATGAATATATTAAAGACCCTTCCCAAAAAGTTGAATTATACCGGCGGATTGCCCAGTTTACCGAATACGAGCAGGTGAAGGATTTAGAAGAAGAGCTAATTGACCGCTACGGTGACCTGCCGGAAGCTGTACAGCGCCTGCTTCTGGTGGCCAAGCTTAAAATTGTTGGCAGAAAATTAAAAATAAAAACCATTTCCTATCAAAGAAAAATGATAAAACTTGTTTTTGCTCACGACCCTCCGGTTAGTGCAGAAAAACTGGTTGAACTGGGGCAGAAATATAAAAGTAAGATTAAATTTAATAACAGCAGCGAAGAATTTGAAATTACATTAAAAACCAGGGAATTAGTTCAATTTAATGTCAGGCAGCTTGAAGATTTGTTTAATTTTGTAGAACAGCTGGCTTAGTACAGCTAGAAGGGAGATTCATATGAAACTAAAAAAAATACTGCCTCTGATAGCAATTCTAGTACTTGTATTTGCCGTTTCGGGGTGCGGCCAAAACAACACTGCGGCAGTGGTAAACGGGGAAAAGATTGCTTTACAGGAATACAATAAGCGGGTTGAGGAGATAAAGAACAATTTTAAAGAGCAGGGAATAGATTTTGAGTCCCAGCAAGGTAAAGAACTGGAAAACAATATTAAAAAACGAGTGCTGGATAATATGATTGAAGAAGTTTTAATCCGCCAGCAGGCTAAAAAAGAGGGAGTAAGTCCAACTAAAGAGGATGTTGATAAAAAATTAAATGAAATTAAGGAGTCTTATCAAACAAAAGAGGAGTATAAAAAGGCTTTAAAAGATAATAAAATTAGTGAAAAGGAACTACAACAAATCATATTAAACGAACTGGCTGCGCAAAATTTATATAATAAAGTGACAGCAGATGTTAAAGAAGCTGCTGTTGGCCAGGCAGAGAATTATTACCAGCAAAATAAAGACCAATTTACAGTGCCGGAGAAACTAAAAACCCGTCATATTCTTTTCCTAGTCAATGAAGAAGACCGGGCAGATATACCTGTTAAACGAAGTGATGAAGAGGCAAAGAAGCTGGCCCAGCAGGTAATTGCGCAATTAGACCAGGGAGCTGATTTTGCAGAACTGGCCAAGCAGAAATCTGAAGATCCTGGTTCAAAAAACACAGGTGGGTTGTATACCTTTTCTCCCGAGCAGGGAATGACAGACCAAAATTACGCTGCAGCGGCACAATCATTAAATGAAGGAGAATATACTAAACAACCGGTAAGAAGTCAATATGGGTACCATATTATTAAACTGGAAGAAGTTATACCGCAAGAGGTTAAGCCTTTTAAGGAAGTTAAAGATTATATAATACAAAAGCTGACCAGGGAAGCAAAGCTCGAATACTACCGCAGCTATATTGAAGATGTAAAAGAAAAGTCTGATATTAAGAAAAATGTTAAATTTTAAATCTATAAACCACGGGAAAACTATCCTGTGGTTTTGATTTTGTTTAGAAAATTATTTGAGGAGCGAAGCGGCGAGCTGAGCAGGCGCTCGGAGGCCGAGGAGCTTGTTCCGGTATATGTGCCGGTGTGATAAGACCGAAGTATTTTGTTCTTCCTGGAATGAATACTTTAAGTTGTTAATTGGCAACCTATGAATGACAAAAAATTACTAAGCTTGTAAAGCAGATTATTTATGAGCAACTCAGGGAATACTACCAGCAAGCTATAGAGTTGGAAAATTAATATTGCCGTTGTGGCAAATGTTGTTTTAAAAAGGTGACGAGAAGGGGGGAATACGGGCTTTACATCTGTAAATAAAAGTTATTGTTAGGCAGGCGAACATAATAAACATTGCATAAAGAAAAGAAATATTATTAACCTGTAACAGAAAGTTCGGCAAAAATATAGATAAACTCCAAAAAGCCGAAATTAATTTTTCTAGTATTGGTAAAATATGAATAAATGCAAACCTCCTGTTATATACTATCACAGAAAGTTATTTCGCGTAGATAAGCAGAAAAAGGAGGGAAGGAAACTTCATGAAAGCAACGGGCATAGTGCGTCGCATAGATGACTTGGGAAGAGTTGTTATACCAAAAGAAATACGGAGAACCTTAAGGATACGGGAAGGTGATCCTTTAGAAATCTTTGTTGATAGGGAAGGCGAAGTTATTCTCAAAAAGTACTCTCCCATTGGTGAATTAGGTGATTTTGCTAAAGAATATGCTGACTCCCTGCACGAGACATTAGGACATATAGCATGTATTGCTGATAGAGATGTTATTATAGCTGTTTCGGGTGTTCCGAAGAAAGAACTGTTAAATAAGCCAATTGGACCGCTGGTAGAAAAGGTGATGGAAGACAGGAAGGCCATTATAATTAACGACCCGGAAAATGATCCCAACGCCAAGGATGGATCCATTATTGATGATAGTAATGTAAAGTACAGCTGCCAGGTTATTGCTCCTATAATAGCGGAAGGAGACCCTATTGGAGCTGTGATATTAGCTTCCAAGGAAAGCGGTGTAAAAATGGGTGAATTGGAGTTAAAATTAGCTGAAACAGCAGCAGGTTTTTTAGCAAAACAAATGGAACAATAAATAAGGAGGCCGGTTGGCCTCCTTATTTATTGATCAATTTAAGTTTTTTCGGGCTAACTCCTGCTGCTTTTGTTTCCCTGTTAAGAAGTATAAGGTTTGACGCAGCCAAATTCGTTCCTATATGTGCCGGCGTGTTTTCGGGGTGGAAATACTTTGGTCATAAGACTGAATTTTTTCAGCAGACATATGAAATTTAAGCAAACCGAGGTGGGTATTAATGAACAAACATATTACCATTGCTGGTTTGGGACCCGGCTCCAAAGAAGCATTAACTGTTGGCGTATTAGAGGCATTAAAAACTTCTTCCAGGGTACTATTGCGTACAAAAGTTCACCCGGTAGTTTCTTGGTTGGAGAAGGAGGGCATTGTTTATCAATCATTTGACAGGTATTATGAAGAAGCTGAAGACTTTCAGGAGCTTTACCGTCGTATTGCAGATCAAGTTCTTATTGAAGCAGAGCATCGTCCCGTTCTATATGCTGTCCCTGGACATCCCCTGGTAGCCGAAGAAACTGTACAGTTGATTTTGGATGGTGCTGAAAAAAGGGGGCTGAGTGTAGAACTGCTTCCCGCAGCCAGCTTTTTAGATGCTGTATTTGGGAGAATAAATTACGACCCGAACAATGGTCTTGAGGTATTGGACGGGCTTTCATTAGGCCAGCAGAAGCCGGATCCCAGTAAAGCTGTGGTAATTACACAGGTATATTCAAAAATGGTTGCCAGTGAGGTAAAGCTGACACTGATGGAATATTATGATGATGGCTGTCCCATTAAAGTAATTCGTGCCGCAGGGGTACCGGGAGAAGAAAAAATTGTAGATATACCTTTATACCAGCTGGACAGGTTAGACTGGATTGATCACCTTACCACTGTATTTATACCGCCCCAGAAAGATGCTTCTAACCTGAATAGATGCAGCTATCCCCTGGATCCTCTAGTAAATGTAATGGCCGATTTAAGGGGGGACAACGGCTGTCCCTGGGATAAGGAACAGACCCATGAAACACTCAAGCAGTATTTAGTTGAGGAAACTTATGAAGTTTTGGAGGCGCTGGGTACTAACGATGCGTATAAAATTTGTGATGAATTGGGAGACTTACTGTTGCAGATAGTTTTTCATGCCCAAATAGCATCTGAAAATAATAAATTTGATATTAATGATGTTGTACAAGCTATCACTGAAAAAATGATTCGCCGCCACCCTCATGTTTTTGGAGATGTGCAGGTCAAGGACAGTGATGAAGTACTGGTTAACTGGGATAAAATAAAAGCGGCAGAAAAAGAACATCAGCAGCTTCAAAATTCTATACTCTCCGGTGTTTCCAGGGCTCTCCCGGCATTAGTTAGAGCAGCTAAACTTCAAGCCAAGGCTGCCCGGGTAGGTTTTGACTGGCCCGACTATAAAGGGGCCGTGCAGAAAGTAGAAGAAGAATTAAATGAAGTATGCCAAGCTGCCGAAACTGGAAATGAACAAAAAATAAGTATGGAGTTGGGAGACTTGTTATTTGCAGTGGTGAACTTGGCCCGGCTGCTAAAAGTTGATGCAGAAGGAGCACTGACAAGTACCAGTGAAAAGTTCCTCCGCCGGTTTCAATATATTGAAAAAAAATGCAGCGATATGGGAAAAGACTTATCTAAGATGACGCTTGAAGAAATGGAAATCTTATGGAATGAAGCAAAATGTTTGGAAAAATAAAAATATGGAAAAGATAAAGTTAAGTAAAAGAAAAATTGGCGTTAGAGGCAGGAAATGTCAATGATTTATCGAAAGGTTAACAATGCCAAAAAAGAATAAGTAGAGGAGGATTTTTTGTGAACAAGGCTGAACTTGTTTCCAGTGTAGCAGAAAAAACAGAGTTAACTAAAAAGGATGCTGAGAAAGCAGTTAATGCGCTTTTTGAAACTATTTCCGAGACCCTGGCAGCAGGGGATAAAGTTCAATTGATTGGATTTGGTACTTTTGACGTCAGCGAGCGCAAGGAACGCAAAGGACGGAACCCGCAGACCGGTGAAGAAATAATTATTCCTGCAACAAAAGTACCTGTGTTCAAAGCAGGAAAAGCACTGAAAGAAATGGTAGCTAAGTAACAAAAATAATCAGGCCATTTAAATGGTCTGGTTATTTTTTGTGCTGGTAGGTGTGCTTTATAGTGAGGTTAGATAAATTTTTAAAAGTTTCCCGGATAATTAAACGAAGGCCGGTGGCCAAGGAAGTATGTGAAAGCGGAAAAGTTAAATTAAATAACCGGGTGGCAAAGGCTGGCAGCAGTGTAAAGCCCGGGGATGTCTTGGAAATTGAAATGGGTAGAAAAACGTTAAAAATAAAAATTTTGACAGTAAAAGAAACTGTTCCGGCCCGGGAGGCAGTAACACTGTATGAAGTGCTGGAAGAAGTAAATTATCCCCCGGAAGACTTGTTGTAACATAATTTAATCTCCCACTGTGAAAACTAACATAAATAAACAGTGGGGTGATTAAGTTGAAGCTGAATAAAATAATAGTACCTGGACTGCTGTTAGCCCTGGTGGTGTTTTTCAGTGCCTGTGCAGGCCCGGCGAAAAAACCGCCGGAGTTTAAAGAAGAACCTGCAGTAACACTGTATATTAATGAGACCGGGGAAAAGAAAAAAATCAAACTGGAAGAATACTTAGCCGGGGTAGTGGCGGGGGAAATGGAACCTAACTGGCCTGAGAATGCGCTTGCTGCTCAGGCTATTGTTGCTCGTACTTTTACCATGGATAGTATAAAAAGTGGTAAAGTAAAAAAACTGCACGGTACGGATGTCTCTACCAGTGTAGAAGAATTTCAGGCTTATAATCCCTCTTTAATAAATGAACAGGTAAAAAAAGCGGTTCAGAAAACCAGGGGAGAAGTTATAATGTACAAAGATGAGTATGCCAAAGGCTGGTTTTCGGCATGCTGTGGTGGGAAAACAGCAGGTGCTAGGGAAGGTTTAAACTGGACAGAGAGTAAAACTCCTTACCTTAAACCGGGTATAAAAGATGGATGTCTTGAAGTGACAACAGCTGAAAATAAAAATTGGCAGACAGTAATCCCGGTTAGTGAAGTAAGAGAAGCTATAAAAAGAAGAATTGGAAGAGACCCGGGGAACATTACTTCCGCAGAAATTGTGGAAAGGGGACCTTCAGGTAGAGCGATAAAAGTAAAGTTAGGAAACATTACGGTTAGCGGGCCGGAACTTCGGCTGTCACTGGGCAGTGAAAAAATGCGTTCAACGTTAATTAAAAAAATAAGTGTTGAAGGTAATAATCTTGTGATAAACGGGAGTGGATTTGGACATGGTGTAGGACTCTGCCAGTGGGGCGCCTATAAAATGGCTAAAGAAGGCAGATCTCCTGAGGACATTATAAAATTTTATTATAAAAATGTTACTATAGAAAAACTGTGGAAGTAAATGGCAGCGGCACCCTTAAAAGGTGCCGCGCTTTTATTTGCATATTAGAAGGCATAAGTTTTGCCGCAGCCAAGACCGAAGGTTTTTTATTAGGTTTTTCTGTCATAATTAGTTATCGTTGGAATAAATATTAACATGAATGTGATGTGGTTGAAATGGGGGTGTTAATTTTGGAAGGGTATGAAAAGCACTTGCTGGAAATGAAGGATAGAAAAAAATTGTCATTAAAGGGCGTTAAGCAGGTAGATGCTTTTGATGAGCAGGAGATAACACTGGATACAAACATGGGTTACTTAGCTATTAAGGGTGATAATTTACATATTACACAGCTAAACCTAGACGAAGGTGACCTGACAGTGGAAGGATACATAGACTGTATTGAATACATTGAAGGAAAGTCCGGCGCTGGGGGGAAGGGTAAAACTAAAGGGCTTCTGAGCAGGCTTTTAAAATAGCGCGGCGGAAGGGGTGTAATAGCTGGTACCGCTTGAAGAACAGGTATATTCTTTTTTTATTATCATTGTTGTTGGGATGCTGGCTGGTTTTTTGTATGACCTGTACCGTGTTTTGGTGAAACTTTTCAAGCTGAAAAAATGGGGAGTAATGCTGGGAGATTTGCTTTTTTGGTTAATCCTTACCCCGCTGGTATTTGTAATTTTGCTTATGGGCAACTGGGGAGAAGTTAGGTTATATGTATTTATTGGCCTGTCTTTAGGTGCGGTAATTTATCTTAAGTGGTGCAGCGGGTATATTGTTCCCTTAATTTACAAGCTGATAAATATATTCAAAAAAACACTTAATTTAGCAAGTCGGTTATTAATGTTTTTATGGCGTTTTTTTTGTTTACCATTTCGAAAAGTGGTACTGGTGTTTACAGTTCCGCTGGGTCTGATAAGTAAAATTGTAGTTAAAATGTGGATGAAAGTAAGACCTTTTTTTAAAAGAGTTCTTAAAAATAAAATAAAACATATTGTTGATAATCTGAGATTTAAGAAAAAATAATTTTTATAAACGGGGTGATTGTGTGCCTGATACCAGCATTATTGAGCTGATTAAAGCTTCAATGGATGATCCGTGGCTTGAGATAATGATTGTCATCTGGTCCCTGGGTTGGGTAGCAAAAACTACCTCTGTAATAAAAAACAATTACCTGCCTTTGGTTTTGATTTTAATAGGTATGATATTAGGTTTTGTCCTTATTGAAAGAAGCTTGAACGGCTTTTTGGCCGGTTTGGTTTTGGCTGTATTGGCCATAGGTAGCCACTCAACTGTAAAAAACAGCTTGCAGAGAAGAAGACAATAAAAATGTCCTGCTGCCCCTGTAAGGGGTTTTTTATTTTTTATTGCATAGACAATTATGCTTTTTTAGATTTGTGGATAACAACTAGCAGTGATTTACCGGAGAAAACGATTTTTTATTGTGGATAAACTTTACGGTTCGAGTGCCGTTGTGGATAATTTTTTAAATTATAAACTGCTAGGAAGGAATTTAATTATTTATGTAGTAATGATGTACATAAAATGTAATAAGTTTATACACAATCTGTGGATAAACCGGTGGATAACTAGTGGACAACAGTGTATAATTCGACAGTCACTGACAGGAGCGGCTTAAATGCAAATTGAAATTAGAGGTGCTGAAAAATTAAGTTTTAGGGAAAAACAGGTGGTTACGTTAAAAGAAATGGGTTACAGCAATGAGCGAATTGCTAAAAGACTTAACCTTTCTGCCAGTACTGTGGCCACCCTTTACAACCGTGCCAAAAGCAAAGGATATCAAGTTGTAATTGTTATACCAGGGGATTCTTTAAGTTTGTTTGGGCCGGATGAAGATGAGGGGGTATAATATTGATTTCTTCTAATAATGGGCGGAGAAAAACCACTGCATTTAATAAAGCTGGAAAAATAAAATATACAGCAGCACCACGGCGGAAGAGCAGGCTGAGGGTAAAATTCCCCATCCTGGTATTTGCATTGGTATTTGGGTATTTGGTTATTTCCTTAAGCGGTGAAATAAATAAATTAAATGCCATGAGGCACAGTGTAACAGAACTTGAGCAGGAAATTGAAATTCTGCAAAACCGCAACGAGGAACTGCATAAAATGCTTAAATCTATGGAATCAAAGGAATATATTGAGCATGTGGCCAGGGAGAAACTGGGGCTGGTAAAGCCAGGGGAAAGCCTAATTGTTCCTGTGGAAGAGCAGGGTGAAAAAGAAGGGTATAAAATAAGAGACCACAATATAAAGGACTAAATTAGGGCGCAGGTTTAAACTGTGCCCTTTGTATATTTATTTAGGCATGATAATATAAGTTAGCTGAAAAATACTGTTGGGGTGATGGATTATGAAAGTGGCGGCCATAGATGTGGGTACAAATTCTACCAGGCTGCTGATTGCCAGTGTTGATGAAGAACAAAAGATAAAGGTTTTGTTTACCGGGTTAAAAACAACCCGCCTGGGCGAAGGGATCAACGAGGGGTGCCTTCAGCCAGCAGCAATGGAACGAACATTAGAAGCAGTAAAACAGTTTGTAAGCACTGCTGGAGAATATGGAGTGAAGAATGTTAAAGCGGCGGCCACCAGTGCAGTTCGAGATGCGGGTAATAAAGAAACTTTTTTGGAGTTGGTAAAAGAGCATACAGGTATAAAAATAGAGATTTTACCCGGAGAAATGGAGGCTGAATTGAGCTATCAAGGAGTCATGGCTGGGATAGAAGGCAGTAAAGAAGAGGTAATGGTAGTTGATGTTGGTGGAGGGAGTACGGAATTTTCCTGGTTTGAAGCGGGAAGAGTACAATATGCCAGCATAAATGCTGGGGCGGTAAGAATGACCGAAGGCGGTCATAGTGATTATGAAATCTTGGAATTATTAAAACCTGTACTAGCCAAGGTGGATAAGCATATCAACAGTCAGCTGGTGGCTGTTGGAGGTACTGCTACTACCATAGCAGCCATGGTACAGGAATTAGAAACATACGACCCCCGTAAGGTGCATGGTTTTAAAGTAAAAAGGCAGAATGTTGACGAACTGCTGCAGAAACTGGAAGCAGCTACCCTGGAAGAAAGGCGTAAAATGCCAGGACTGCAGCCGGAAAGGGCAGATATAATTCCGGCAGGAGTTAAAATAATTCAGCTGGTGCTTAAAAACTTGGGCTTTGATTATTTTTTGGTCAGTGAAGCGGACATTCTATGGGGTTTGGCTCTCCGGGCTGCAGGAGATGTCGAAAGAAAATATGGTATTACCTACTAATATTGACATATATTTCCTGACCCTTATACTATAATGTTCCATAATCCAACGTTATAGTTTAAGGGAGTGGAATTGGTGTATAATGACTTTGACATTTATCCCTACTACCGGTCCGGTAAAACCGCAAGGGACTCAGGCGGTACAGGTAAGAAAAGTTTAAGGCAAAAAAATCCCATTGCTCAACTCTCTATTCCTTGGTCTAAAATTGGACAAGTCTTTACCGGGCGGTGGCTTCTTTTATATTTAACTGCTTTTTTTCTTGGCAGGGCGGTATTGCTGGGCGAATTAATGCCCTTTGGGGCAGCTTTGACAGCGGCGGCAGCAAGGGTAACGAAAGCTAAAAATATTATAGTTCTGTTTTTTGCTGGTGTTGGGATGTTCAGCGTTACCAGCGGGTTTTCGCTGGCTGCCAACGTTTTAACCCTGCTTGCAGTCTACCTGCTGCTTCGTTTTATACCTTCCCTGCAGCAGCGTGAATGGTACATAGTGCCAGGCGCGGTGCTGGTTACTGTTCTGGTGATAAAGTGTTCTATTGTTGCTTACAGCGGCGGGGTTCTTTACAGCTATATCAGCGTTCTGTTTGAAGCAGTTTTTGCCTGTATATTAACCATTGCTTTTCTTCATGCCCTTCCACCTTTATGGCAGCAGACTGTTCCTGGACGTGTCAGTGGGGAAGCTGTTTTCTGTATACTGCTGCTTTTTGGCGGTATAGTGGCTGGAACGGGTGAGATTGGTTACCAAATGGTAACACTGCGGGGGGTAATAAGTAAGTTTGTAGTTCTGCTGTCGGCATTGTTAGGAGGAGCCGGGCTTGGAGCTTCGGCAGGTGCGGTTGTTGGTGTAATACCCGGCCTTTCTTATGTGGTAACCCCGGTTATAGTTGGGGCTTACTCCTTTTCAGGTCTAATGGCGGGCCTTTTTAGAAGTTTTGGTCGAATTGGTGTTTGTATGGGTTTCTTCCTGGGAAATATACTTCTCTCTATATATATAACCCATTATGGAAGTATACTGGAAGTAATGTTAGAAACAGCTTTAGCCACAATAATTTTCTGCTTGATGCCTGCTTCATGGATTGAGGCTGTAAAAAGGCTGCTGCCTGCTCCCCGGGGGATAAAATTAACCCGTCCAACCGTTTCTCAAGCTAGAATAAAGGAAATAACAGCTGGACGGATGAGGGATTGGAGTAATGTTTTTAATGAATTGGCTCACAGTTTTAAACAGGTTTCTTCAACAGTGGAGCATTCTCAGGAAGAGCAGGGATTAGAACAGTTATTCATCCAGGTTGGACAAAAGGTCTGTGACGGGTGTGCCCTGTATCGTACCTGCTGGGAAAGAGAATTTTACCGTACATACCAGCAGGTACTGGATCTGCTTGCTGTTATTGAAACATATGGCAAGTTAAGCATTGATGATCTGCCTGAAGAGATGAAGAAGCGGTGTGCTCGGTTAAAAGAAATGGTTATAACAGTGAGCTGCCTATACGACACCTTTAAACTAAATAATTACTGGCAGAACAAGCTGCTGAACAGCAGGCAGCTTGTTTCAGAACAGCTGCAGGGTGTTTCAGAGGTTCTTAAAAATATGTGCAATCAAATTGAAAAGGATGTAGAGTTTACAGGGGAGCTTGAAGAATCAATTATTAAACGGATGAAGAGAGAAGGAATCCTTGTTGAAGATGTATTCACCTTCTATCATAATGATGGCGGCCTGGAAGTAGGGATCACCCGCCAGGCCTGCGGGGGAGAAATGGAATGTCACAATAAAGTGGCTCCGGTAGTATCTGCTGCCACTGGTCATAAGATGATGCCGGCAAATTCGGGCTGTATGTTAGAGCAAAAGCAGGAAGAGTGCACATTTGTACTCTATTCGTCTTTAAATTATATGCTGTCAGTGGGCAGCGCTGGTTTGGGCCGTGGGGGCAGTGGTGTGTCAGGGGATGCTTTAAAAACTATGCAGTTGAGGAACGGTAAGTATGCACTGGTAATTTCCGACGGTATGGGGGCGGGGCATAAGGCGCTGCAGGAAAGCCAGGCAACAATAAACCTGCTGGAAAAACTTTTGGCAACTGGTTTTGAAAAAGATATGGCTGTAAAAACGGTTAATTCCATCTTGGTTCTGCGTTCTCCCAATGAAAGTTTTGCCACAATTGACCTGGCGGTAGTAGATCTGTATAATGGCAGGACTGATTTTATTAAAACTTGTGCTGCACCTACCTTTTTAATAAGAAAAGACAAGGTATCTATAATAAAAGATAATTCACTGCCGGTGGGAATTATTGAGAATATTGAAGTCACAGCGCAAACAAGGAACTTGGAAGAAGGAGATATACTGGTGATGGTTACCGATGGAGTGCTGGATGCCTACCAGGGGACAGCAGATAAAGAGGAATGGTTTAAGGGTATCCTGCAGGATTTAGCTGCACTGAGACCGCAGGAAATAGCAGAAGTTATTTTGCAGATAATTGAAACAACGGTAGGGGGCAAAGAAAAAATATCCGATGATATGACGGTGCTGGTAGCCAAGCTGGAAAGCAGTCAACTATAGCGGCTTCAAAGGCCGCTTTTTACTTTTTGTTTAGGAATACCGGAGAAAACGATGGTCGGCAGATTTAAGTACGCTAAATTCCTTAAAATCAGCAGAAGGAAATCTTTTATTAATGTTGAAAAATAGCTACTGTTGCCATTTGGCAGAACACAAGGTGATGATATGGCTGTAATTAATCAAGTGTTAAATTATATTCAAAATCATAAAATGATAAATAGTGGGGATCTGGTGGTGGTGGCCGTTTCCGGAGGAGCAGATTCAGTTTCGCTGCTGCATATTCTATATACATTACAGGAAAAATTAAATATTTCACTGCATGTAGCCCATTTAGATCATATGTTTCGTGGGAAAGAATCCCGGGAAGATGCTGATTTTGTGAAATTTTTATGTGAGGCATGGGGACTTTCATATACAATTGAGCAGAGGAATGTACCGGAATACCAGAAGCGGTATAAACTGTCCAGCCAGGTGGCGGCAAGGGAAGTACGGTATAAATTTTTAGATAAGGTAGCAGATAAAATAAATGCTGATCGTATTGCTTTAGCCCATCATGCTGACGACCAGGCAGAGACAGTGCTTCTTAACCTCATAAGAGGTTCAGGTCCCGGTGGATTGGCCGGTATAATCCCGGTGCGAGATAATCGCTATATACGACCGCTTTTGGGTATTAGGCGAAAGGAAATTGAGCAGTACTGCCAAGAAAATAATTTAAAATACCGTACCGACAGTTCAAACAGAAAGATAATCTACCTTAGAAACAGGGTACGGATGCAGTTGATGAATATACTGGAAGAAAATTATAACCCCGAAATTGTTAGTGCACTGGGACGCTTAGCTGAACTCTGCCGGGAGGAAGACGATTATATTGAGAAGCAGGTGAGTGAGATCTGGCCATCCCTGGCAAAAGAATATAACGGGGAGAAGGTAGAATTAAATCTGGTCCAGTTTAATAGGCTTCACCTGGCCCTTCGGCGTAGAATAATTAGACGAGCCTGGATGAAGCTTACGGGAGAGCAAAAAGGCTTATCTTATTACCACGTGGAGTCAGTTATTAAATTGAGCAAAAATATTAAATTAGGAATAGCAGAACTGCCCCATGGCTGTAGATGCAGAGTCTCATATTCAAAAATATATATAGAATCTCAGAGCAGCGAAATATCAGTCCCTCCCTACTGCTACCAGCTGCAGGTCCCAGGAAAAACAATACTAAAAGAAATAAACAAGGTAATAACGGCCCAAATAATTCCTTCCAGGGAGTTTAGCGGTGATCCTGCCGGGCTGCCCCCTAATGAGGCGGTACTTGATTACGGCAAGACCGGGAAAAAACTTATCGCCAGAAAACGCCGCTCTGGTGATACTTTCGCTCCCCAGGGGGCAGGAGGAAAGGTAAAGCTGAAAAAATTTTTTATCGACCAGAAAGTACCCCGGGAAATAAGGGATTCTACCCCCTTGATATGCAGCTGTGAGGATATAATATGGGTAAGCGGGCTGCGGGTTGGGGAATACTGGAAAGTAACCGAGAATACTGAAAAAATTTTACATTTAAAAGTGGAGGATCTAGGCTGAATATGTATAAAACCTGTTAAAGGGGATAAATTGAAAATGGCTGAAAAACATGGTAAAATACCCTTATTGTTGACTAGCCTAAGCTTTGAGGGGAGTGGCATTGTTGAATAAGGTTATTAAAAACCTTATGATTTACCTGCTAATAGTTCTGGTAATCATAGCTTTAATTCAGTATACATCACCGGTACAGGATGACGTCTTGACACTGCGCTATGACGAGCTTGTATCCAGCATCGAGCAGAACAGGGTAAAAGATATTGTTTTTCAAATTGAAGATAACACCAACAATATATCGGGTCACTTAAAAAAGAATAATAAGCAGTTTGTTTCCAAAGGAATTTGGCCGGATGAAGGTTTAGTACAGCTGGTAAGGGAAAAACGCATTAACTTGGAGGTAAGACCGCCGGAAAAACCCGGCTGGTGGGTGGGAGTGCTTACTTCCCTGCTGCCCATTCTGCTATTTGTGTTTTTATTCTTCTTTTTAATGCAGCAGACCCAGGGCGGCGGGAACAAAGTAATGTCTTTTGGAAAAAGCAAAGCCAGGCTGCACAGCGAAGAAAAACCAAAGGTTACCTTTGACGATGTGGCTGGAGCAGATGAAGAAAAAGCGGAACTGGCTGAAGTTGTGGAGTTTTTAAAAGATCCCAAGAAATTTAATGAGATAGGTGCTAGAATACCCAAGGGTGTACTGCTTTTTGGCCCCCCTGGTACTGGTAAAACCCTGCTGGCAAAGGCTGTGGCAGGGGAGGCTGGTGTTCCCTTTTTTACCATCAGCGGTTCAGACTTTGTAGAAATGTTTGTAGGTGTAGGTGCATCCAGGGTTCGTGATCTTTTTGATCAAGCTAAAAAGAATGCACCATGTATTGTGTTTATCGATGAAATTGATGCGGTAGGTAGGCAGCGCGGGGCTGGCTTGGGCGGAGGCCATGACGAACGTGAACAAACGTTAAACCAGCTGCTTGTGGAAATGGATGGCTTTGAGTCTAACGAGGGAATTATTATAATTGCAGCCACCAACAGGCCGGACATTTTAGACCCGGCATTGTTAAGACCGGGGCGCTTTGACCGCCAGGTTGTGGTGGACGTACCAGATGTGGCCGGCCGTGAGGCTATTTTAAAAGTGCATACCAGGGGTAAGCCGCTGGAGGATGATGTTGACCTTGGTATTATAGCCCGCCGGACACCCGGTTTTACTGGGGCTGATTTGGCTAACCTGGTAAACGAAGCAGCACTGCTGTCAGCAAGACGGAATAAAAAGAAAATCGGTCAAAAAGAACTGGAAGATAGTATCGAACGTGTTATAGCCGGTCCGGAGAAGAAATCCAAGGTTATTAGTGAAAAAGAAAAAAGACTGGTATCATACCACGAGGCTGGACATGCCCTGGTGGGGTATTTACTCCCCAATACTGATCCAGTGCATAAAGTATCTATTATCCCAAGGGGAAGAGCTGGAGGCTATACGCTTCTACTGCCCAAGGAAGACCGTTATTACATGACCAGGTCGATGCTTAATGACCAGATCACTATGCTGCTGGGCGGCCGGGTGGCAGAAGATGTCGTCCTTAAAGAGATTAGCACCGGTGCCCAAAACGACCTGGAGCGGGCTACCGAATTGGCAAGGAAGATGATAATGGAATATGGTATGAGCGACAGGTTGGGTCCGCTGACACTGGGACGAAAGCAGGAAGCGGTATTCCTGGGAAGGGACATTGCCCGCGATCGCAATTACAGTGAAGAAATAGCTTCCGCCATTGACCAAGAAGTGAGACGAATTATAGATGGAAGCTATGAAACGGCTAAAAAACTGCTGGAAAAATACATTGATGCCCTGCATGATATAGCAAAGGAACTAATGGAAAAAGAGACCATAGAAGCAGATGAGTTTAAGCAGTTGATGGAAGCACACGGGTTGGAAGCAAACCAGGGTCTTTAGAATTTGGCCGGAGGCAGCCGGGGACAGTGCCTCCGGTCGTCTAAATAAAATAATTGTTATATTGAAGTTTTAGTTAGGGGGGCTAATAAAATGGAACGAACGTTCATTATGATTAAACCTGATGCCGTGCAGAGGGGGCTGATTGGAGAAATAATATCCCGCTTTGAAAAAAAAGGCTTTCAACTTGTGGGCATGAAGATGATGCAGATAACTAGAGAACTGGCAGAATCCCATTACGGTGAGCATAAGGGTAAACCGTTTTTTGGCCCGCTGGTAGATTACATTACATCTTCCCCAGTTGTAGCTATGGTATGGGAAGGGAAAGAAGTAATTGCTGCAGCTCGTAAAATGATGGGGGCAACAAATCCCCTTCAGGCGGAACCGGGATCTATACGCGGCACTTATGGTGTTGACGTTGGCAGGAATATTATACATGGATCAGATTCACCGGAAAGTGCAGAGCGGGAAATAAATTTATTTTTTAAGCCTGAAGAGCTGTTAACTTATTCCCGCACCTTAGACAGCTGGATTTATGAATAATAACCATAAATTTCTCCGGCAGCAACAGCTGGAGAAATTTATTTATTTTTCATTTTGCTTTTTACTTTTTACTATGATAAAATGATGCATTGCTAATATGAGTGCTTTTAAAAAAATACAATAAGAGGTGTTACAAATGAAGCATGTTCCCAGCGACTTAGAAATTGCCCAGGCCCACAATATGAAACCGATCATAGAAATTGCTGAAAAAATGGGCTTAACGGAAGACGATATCGATACTTACGGCAGGTACAAGGCGAAAATTAAGCTGGAGGTATTGGAAAAGTTTGCAGACCGTCCCCAGGGCAAGCTGATTGATGTCACTGCCATTACACCCACCCCTTTAGGGGAAGGAAAAACAGTAACTACTATTGGGCTGACCCAGGGGTTAGGAAAAATTGGGAAGAATGTTACTGCTACACTGCGGCAGCCTTCAATGGGCCCGGTTTTTGGCATTAAGGGTGGTGCTGCCGGTGGAGGTTATTCCCAGGTAGTACCAATGGAAGACATAAATATTCACTTTACAGGGGATATTCATGCCGTTGCTGCTGCCAATAACCTTCTGGCAGCTATGATCGATACTTCTATATTATTAAAGAACCCGCTGAATATAGACCCGTTAACTGTAATGTGGAACCGGGTTGTTGATATTAACGACCGTGCCTTAAGAGATATAGTTATAGGTTTAGGTGGTGCCATGAACGGATACCCCCGTCAGACCAGCTTTGACATGGCTGTTGCATCAGAAGTTATGGCTATCTTAGCTCTTGCTGAAGACCTGCAGGATCTTAGAAAACGTTTTGGGCGGATTGTGGTGGCTTATACTTATGACGGGAAACCGGTTACCGCAGAGGATCTCAAGGCGGCTGGAGCCATGACAGTTATTATGAAAGAGGCGCTAAAGCCCAATCTGATCCAGACACTGGAAGGACAGCCCTGCATCATGCATGCTGGTCCATTTGCTAATATTGCCCACGGCAATAACTCTGTTCTTGCTGACCGCATTGCACTAAAGTGCAGTGATTATGTGGTTACTGAAAGCGGCTTTGGTGCCGATCTGGGAATGGAAAAATTTATGAATATTAAGTGCCGTCAATCCGGGCTCCGTCCCAACTGCGTTGTAATTACCTGTACCATTAGAGCGCTAAAAATGCACGGGGGGCTGGGCAATGTAGTAGCTGGAAAGCCTCTGCCCGAAGAATTGACAAGAGAAAACCTGCCGGCACTGGAGAAGGGTTGTGCTAACCTGGCTCATATGATAAACATAGTCCGCAGCTTTGGTGTGCCGGCGGTAGTGGCAATCAACCGCTTTACCACTGATACTGATGCTGAGGTGGAGCTGGTCCGGCAGAAGGCAGAGGAAGCAGGTGCAATGGGGGCTTACCCTATTACCGTGTGGCGTGATGGTGGGGAAGGTGCCGTGGAACTGGCCAAGGCAGTGGTTGAGGCTTGTGAGCAGCCCACGGACTTTAAATTCCTTTACCCTGATGAACTAAGCATTAAGGAAAAAATTGAAATACTGGCCACTAAGGTGTACAATGCTTCCGGTGTTAATTATGAACCGCTGGCAGAGAAGAAAATTCAAAAATTCGAGGAAATGGGATTGGGCCGCCTCCCTATCTGCATGGCCAAGACCCACCTGTCCATTTCTCATGACCCGGCAAAGAAAGGAGTTCCCAAGGATTATATTTTCCCAATCAGGGATATTAGGGCCTCAGTGGGTGCTGGCTTTTTATACCCGCTGGCCGGGGAAATGCGTACTATGCCGGGGTTGGGTTCCCGCCCGGCAGCCCACAAGGTGGACATTGACGAAAAAGGTCGAACAGTTGGCTTATTTTAATAAAAACAATTGTAACGGTGAAAAAAGGCAGGCTTTTGATAAAAGCCTGCCTTTTTCGACAATATTTTCACACAATTTCGCTGTTATTTTATTTGCCTAAGAAGGTATTTTTATCCTTAACAACGTATTAATATATTGCATATACTGCGCAGTGCTGGGCCTAATTATAAAGAATTGACGCATAAATTTGAAAATATTATACTAGCAGTATAAAAAATTTTTTCTATAATTTTTACATCAATGTACTAAAGCCGCAAAAACTAAAATAGTGTTTTGGACCAATCGAGTGGTGTAGTTTAAAGTTACAAAATATTTAAAATTTGGAGGTGAATTCGAAACATTAAAAATTAACTAACCATTAATGTGTTTTTTTATAATTAATTAGTTATAAGTAATTATTACAATATATATTACCTTTTTAACATGTTGATATTAGGAGGAACGGTATGAGTACAAAGAAAGTAGGAAGCGTACTGGTAGTAGGAGCTGGTATAGCAGGTATACAGGCATCGTTGGACCTGGCAGAATCAGGATATTATGTACACCTGGTGGAGAGCAGCCCGGCCATAGGCGGGGTAATGCCGGCGCTGGATAAAACCTTTCCCACCAATGACTGCTCCATGTGTATATTGTCTCCAAAACTGGTTGACTGCGGCCGGCACTTAAACATCAATGTAATGACCAACAGCGAGCTGGTGGATCTAAAAGGGGAACCGGGGAATTACAAGGCGACAATAAAAACGCGGGCCCGTTATGTGGATCCAACCAAGTGTACCGGCTGCGGGTCCTGTGCAGAAGAATGTCCTGTTAAAGTGGACGATGAATTTAACCAGGGCTTAAGCAAACGGAAGGCGATCTACAAGCAGTATGCCCAGGCTTTTCCCAATGCGTATGCCATTGATAAGGAAAAATGTTTAAAATTTAAAAATCCCAAGGCCTGCGGTAAATGCTTGAAAGTTTGTCAAGCCGGAGCAATCAACCACGAAATGGAAGACGAGATTAACGAGATAGAAGTAGGAGCAGTTATCCTGATGCCTGGTTTTGACGCCTATGATGCTTCCAAGCTGGAATATTACGGGTACGGCAGGGTGCCCAATGTGGTAACCAGTTTGGAATTTGAGAGGATACTATCTGCTTCCGGTCCCTTTGGTGGGCATTTAATACGCCCATCGGATCAGAAAGAACCGAAGAAGATAGCGTGGATCCAGTGTGTAGGTTCCCGGAACTGCAAAAACGATCACGGGTACTGCTCATCGGTGTGCTGCATGTATGCGATCAAGGAAGCGGTAATAGCAAAAGAGCACAGCGAAGAGGAACTGGACACCGCCATATTCTTTATGGATATGCGGACCTACGGTAAAGAATTTGAAAAATACTACAACCGGGCCCAGGATGAACACGGTGTAAGATTCATCAGGAACCGGGTATACGAAGTAAGAGAAGGAGAAGGCGGGGCAGTAAAGATACGCTATGCCCAGGAAGACGGCAGCATCTGCTATGAAGAATTTGACATGGTAGTACTGTCCGTGGGCTTAGAGCCCAGGGGCGAGGCGGTGGAACTGGCGAAGAAGCTGGGACTGGAACTGAACAAGTACAACTTCTGTGAGGCAGCGCCTTTAAGCGGGGTAAACACCAACAAGTCGGGTATTTATGTGGCAGGAGCCTTTTCCGGGCCGCGGGACATACCGGAGACAGTAATGCAGGCCAGTGCTGCGGCAGGGGAAGCCCAGGCACTGCTGGCAGAAGCCAAAGGGACCCTGACCAAAGCAAAAGAATATCCGGCTGAAAAAGATGTGACCGGGGAAATTATCCGGACAGGCGTATTTGTATGTCACTGCGGTATCAACATTGGCGGCGTAGTAGACGTGAAGAGTGTTGTAGAATACGCCAGGGATCTGCCGGGAGTAGTGCTGGCCACAGACAAGATGTATGCCTGCTCCCAGGACTCTGCAGCTCAAATTAAAGAGGCCATTAAAGAATACAACCTGAACAGGGTGGTAGTGGCATCCTGCAGCCCACGTACCCACGAGCCAATGTTCCAGGAGACACTAAAAGAAGCAGGATTAAACCCGCACCTGTTTGAACTGACCAATATCCGGGACCAGTGTTCCTGGGTACACATGAACGAGCCTGAGAAAGCCACCGAGAAAGCCAAAGACCTTGTTAAGATGGCAGTAAACAAGGTAGCCCTGGCCCAGCCGGTAAATCCAGTAAAACTGGAAATGAACCATGATGTGCTGGTAATAGGTGGCGGTGCAGCTGGGATGACCAATGCCCTGAACCTGGCAGCCCAAGGCTACCAGGTATACCTGGTGGAAAAAGAAGAGGAACTGGGAGGCTTAGCCCGCCGCCTGCACTACGGGTTAAAAGGAGAAGAAGTACAGGCCTGGCTTAAAGAACTGATTGAACAGGTAAAAGCAAACGAGAAGATAAAAGTGTACACCGGCCAAGAAGTGGCGGAAGTGCATGGATTTGTAGGGAACTTCACCACCAGGCTGTCTGGTGGAGAAGAAATACAGCACGGTGTAACCATAATAGCCACCGGTGCAGAAGAATACAAGCCCAATGAATACCTGTACGGGGAGAACCACCGGGTAAAAACGCTGCTGGAACTGGAAAACGAAATAGTACAGGGCAACCTGGACAAAGTAAACAACGTTGTCCTGATCCAGTGTGTTGGCTCCCGGGATAAAGAACGGCCGTACTGCAGCCGAATTTGCTGTACCAAGTCCATTAAACTGGCCTTAAAGATTAAGGAGCGCCGGCCGGAAGCCCAAGTATACATTCTGTACCGGGACATAAGGACTTACGGTTTTTACGAGGACCTGTACACTGAAGCCCGCCAGAAGGGCGTAATCTTCATCCGGTACAGTACAGACAACAAACCGGTAGTAGAAAACGCCGGCAGCGGTTTAAAAGTGACGGTAACCGACCACGTGTTGGGCGAGAAAGTGGAAATATACACTGACACTGTCGGCCTGGCATCGGCCATAGTACCGCCGGTAGAAAACAACGAAAAACTGTCCAAGTTCTTCAAAGTACCGTTAAACGAGGATAAATTTTTCCTGGAAGCCCACTTAAAACTGCGTCCAGTGGACTTCAGCACCGAAGGTGTATTCATGTGCGGTCTGGCTCATGGGCCCAAGAACCTGGAAGAGAACATTGCCCAGGCCAAGGCAGCGGCGGGCCGTGCGTCAACGGTGCTGGCCAAGGAACATATCACAGTTGAAGGCAAGAGCGCAGTGGTAGACAAGAAGAAATGCGCGGCCTGCGGAACCTGTGAAGCTGTGTGTCCGGCTAAAGCGATAAAAGTAGACCCGGAAGAAAAAGCGGCTGTGGTCAACGAAGCTCTGTGTAAGGGATGCGGTGCATGTGCATCATCCTGCCGGTGCGGAGCCATTAACGTAAAAGGTTGCACCGACGAGCAAATAATGGCCATGCTGAGTGCGCTTTAAGACAGGAGGTTAGCATATGGCATACGAACCAAAGATCGCGGCGTTTCTATGCAACTGGTGTAGTTATGCTGGCGCGGACCTGGCGGGTATTGGAAGGCTCCAATACCCGACCAACCTCCGCGTTGTGAGAGTACCGTGCTCTGGAAGGATAAACCCGTTATTCATCTTTTCAGCTTTAAGAAACGGTGCTGATGGAATACTTACCTCTGGGTGACACCCCGGCGACTGCCACTATGTTAGTGGCAATTACGTAGCCCGCAGGAAGTTTGCCCTGCTGAAAAGCCTTCTAAACTACATGGGAGTAGAAGAAGACCGGGTGAACTTCACCTGGGTATCAGCAGCTGAAGGTGCTAGGTTTGCCGATGTAGCAACCAAGGTAAGTGAAAGAGTGAAAAAACTAGGTCCCCCCAAAGGGGTATTTAAAAAAGCGGATTGAGGTGTAGCGGATGCAAAATATAACTAATGTAATAAAAGACACCGCCAAAAAATTACTGGAAGAAAAGAAAGTGGACCTGGTGGTGGGTTTTGCCAAGGGAAGCCTGCCTCTCCGCAGCACACCTTACTTTGCCAGGACAGCAGAAGAAGCAGAAAGGCTGGTTTGGGACGAGTATTGTGAAAACAACCTGGCTAATTACCTGAGGAACCGGGAAGAAAAGGTGGCGGTGGTAGCCAAGGGTTGTGACGTGCGCTCAATAGTGGCGCTGATGAAAGAAAACCAAATTGATCGCGAGAAGCTGTACATTATTGGAGTGCCCTGCCGGGGAATGATAGACCGGCAGAAGGCCGGGGAGCTGGTTGGAGGTAAAGAAATTTTAGAGGCAGAAGTAAAAGGTGAAGAAGTGGTGCTGAGAGGCAAAGGCTTTGAAGAAAAAGTCAAGAAAGAAGAACTGCTTTACGACACTTGTGCCCGCTGTGCATACGGCAACCCGGCAATATATGACGAGCTGGTGGGCGAGGAAGTGCCTGCCAGGGAAGCAAACTTTAAAGAAATAGAAGAATTTGAAGCACTGGGTGCTGAAGAACGGGCAGAGTTTTTAGCAAAAGAAATGTCAAAATGCATACGGTGCTACGCCTGCCGTAATGCCTGCCCGATGTGCTATTGTGAGACATGTTTTGTGGACAGTTCTACTCCCCAGTGGATAAGCAAGCGTGCTTACAGCGTTAAAGACAACCTGATTTTCCAGGGGGTACGGGTATTCCACCAGCTGGGGCGCTGTGCTGACTGTGGTGCCTGTGAGAGGGCCTGCCCCATGGGAATCAAACTGTCCCTGTTAACCCGCAAGGGAGTAAAAGACGTTAAAGAAATGTTTGACTACGAGGCAGGCTTAAATCCCAATGATAAGCCGGTATTAAACGATTTTAATACAGACGATCCACAACCGTTCTTGATGAAGGAATGAGGTGAAAAAGGTTGATCATCAATAAGAGGGAAATAGCCGGACTGCTGGAAAACCTGGCAAAAGAATACCGGGTCTATGCACCTGTAGAAAAGGACGGGAACGTACTTTTAGAAGTAATAGAAGAGGGTGCTGAGGCCGCACTGGGAGCTGCAACCAAGAAGCCAGCAAAAGAAATCCTTTTCCCTCAATCCGAGGAGTTATTCAGCTACCAGTTGAGTGACGAAGGGTTAAGGATGGAGGACAAGATTGATAAAACCAAGACAGTGGCTTTTGGTATACGTCCCTGCGATGCTAAATCAATGATACTGTTAGACAACGTATTTCATAATGACCAGTATGAAGACGTGTACTACACCACCCGGCGGAAAAACACCATCATAGTAAGCCTGGGATGCAGTGAACCTGAGAGCACCTGCTTCTGCACTTCGGTGGGTGGTGGACCTTTTAACACAGATGGTTCAGATGTACTTTTAATTGACCTGGGAGAAAAATACCTGGCAGAGGCAGTGACCGACCAGGGGAAAGAATTTCTATCCAAGCTGAACCTGCCGGAGGCCGGGGAAGAAGAGAAGGCTGAGGCTGAGGGAATTAAAAAACAAGCTCAGGCAACCAGTGAGGTGGACATAACCGGTCTGAAAGAAAAACTGGACGGTATGTTCGAACACCCTTACTGGGACAGGCTGCATGAAAAATGCCTGGGATGTGCGGCATGCACATACCTGTGCCCGACCTGCCACTGTTTTGACATAGCAGACGAGGCCAAGGATAAGAACGGCTGCCGTGTAAGGAACTGGGACTCCTGCATGTTCCCGCTGTTTACCCTGCACGGTTCCGGGCACAACCCGCGCCCCAGCGGCAAAGAGCGCTGGAGACAGCGTCTGATGCACAAGTTTAAATATTTTGTAGAGAGGTACAATGCTACTGCCTGTGTAGGCTGTGGCCGGTGCATCAAAAACTGCCCTGTGAACTTGGACATCCGGCAAGTACTGGCGGAAATTAAAGCACAGGACACCGGAAGCGAGGTTAGTTAGCGTATGAACAATAACAACCCGTATGTACCAATACCGATGAGACTGGTAAAGAACTTTACGGAAACAGAAGACAAACTGATCCATACCTTTACCCTGGAGTTTGTAAACAAAGAAGACGAAGAGAAATTCAAGTACCTGCCCGGTCAGTTTGCGGAAGTAATGGTATACGGCAAGGGTGAAGCCCCCTTTGGTATAGCTTCAGCTCCTAACGAACCGGGGATATTGAAATTTTCAGTGGCAAAGGTGGGTGTAGTGTCCACTGCCCTTCACCTGTTGGAAGAAGGAAGCATAGTAGGAGTACGGGGGCCGCTGGGCAACTGGTACCCGCTGGAGGATTTAAAAGGTAAAGACATAGTAATAATTGGTGGTGGATTTGCCTTTACAACACTGCGGTCCACCATCCAGTACCTGCTTGATCCAGCCCGCCGTGGGGATTACGGGGAACTGACAGTGATATATGGTGCTAGGAATCCCGGCTTACTGCTGTATAAAGATGAGATAAAGGAATGGGAGAAGCGTGATGACATCAACATGATAACCACCATTGACCGGCCGGTGGAAGGCTGGGAAGGGCGCACTGGTTTTGTTCCCGCGGTGACCAAAGAAGTGGCCCCCAGCGCAGAGAATTCTGCGTGCATTATCTGCGGTCCCCCGGTTATGATTAAATTTACCCAACCGGTGCTGGAGGAGCTGGGCTTTACCCCGGAACAAATTATTATGAGCTTGGAAATGCGGATGAAGTGCGGATTGGGAATGTGTGGACGCTGTAATATAGGCAGCAAGTTTGTATGCAAGGACGGCCCGGTATTTACCCTGGCCGAACTGAAAAAGCTGCCTAATGAATACTAAGGGTTATTAATTTACAGCCTTAAATAATTGGGTTGTCCGGGGCGGAGACAATCCAAGGCGTAATGCAGGCTAAAAGGGAGGAAAAACAATGGCTATTAATGCTGCGAAATTTGACCCTACCTTTACTGATGAAGTGGCAAGCAAACTAAAAGATGTAGATTTAAAGAAATGCCTTACCTGTGGGATGTGCACTGCCGGCTGTGTATATTCTGACGTGCACCCCAATAATGACCCCCGCAAGTTTCTGCGTAAAGTTGTGCTGGGACTGAGAGATGAAGTGCTGAATGACCCCTTTGTATGGTACTGTACCATGTGTGAGCGCTGTACTGTGGAATGCCCTATGGGTGTAAATATTGCTGCATTAACCAGGACAATCCGCGGCCAGTTTGGCCTGCCGCTGCCTGGTTTTATGCAGAAAGTGGTGGATGAAACCATCACATCTGGCAACCAGATGAATGTTAGCCAGGAAGACTATGAAGAAACCCTGGAATGGATTGAAGAAGAACTGCAGGAAGAACTGGGAGACCCTAATTACAGGATACCTATTGATGTTGAAAATGCGGACTTTCTGTTTGGTATGAACGCCCGGGAAATTAAATACTATCCCCATGAACTGCAGGAAATTTTAAAGGTATTCTACTATGCCGGTGCTAATTTTACATTAAGCAGCCGGAAGTGGGATGCAACTAACCTGGCCCTGTTTACCGGCAATAACCATGATTTCTGGACTATAACTAAACCTATGCTGGAAGAAACTGTACGCTTAAAAGCCAAGTCACTGGTAGTTACCGAGTGCGGTCATGCTTTCAGGTCAGTTCGCTGGGGTTACAAGACATTTTGGGATGGACCGGAGTTTCCCATCAGAAGTGTAGTGGAAGTTTATGCTGACTGGATTAAAGAAGGAAAAATTGTGGTTGATAAAACCAAGAACCCAGAGCCAGCCACTGTTCATGATCCCTGCAACCTGGTGCGTAAGGAAGGAGTATATGAGGCTCACCGCTTCGTAATGGAAAGTATTTGTGAAGACTTCCGAGATATGAATCCTAATAAAAAATACAACTACTGCTGTGGCGCTGGCGGCGGGGCTTTGGCTATGCCGGAATACAAGGAACAGCGGATTAAAAAGGGTAAACGCAAAGCCGAACAGATAGAAGCTGTGGGAGCAGAAGTAGTAGCTATACCATGCCACAACTGCATGGACCAGTTTACAGACATCAACAAAGAATACTTTGGGATGAAGAAAAATATGACCCACATTTCTCCGCTGGTGGCCAATGCCCTGGTGATTGAAAAGTGTGCCGGTTATAAAGGAAAGAAAGAGGATGCTGAAGAATAAGTGCTGCATGCATAGCGCGGCAGCATAAACCTGGAAACATTATAATACTTAATATTTAAATGCAAGCCGTGAACCAGTGGTTCACGGCTTGCAGTACTAGCCGCTTGTCCTGCTGTGATGGGATAGAGGGCTTACCCGTTCTAGTTATACTAAAAAACGAGAGGACGGTTGTGATGCACATATGAGTACAAAGAAAGTAGGAAGCGTACTGGTAGTAGGAGCTGGTATAGCAGGTATACAGGCATCGTTGGACCTGGCAGAATCAGGATATTATGTACACCTGGTGGAGAGCAGCCCGGCCATAGGCGGGGTAATGCCGGCGCTGGATAAAACCTTTCCCACCAATGACTGCTCCATGTGTATATTGTCTCCAAAACTGGTTGACTGCGGCCGGCACTTAAACATCAATGTAATGACCAACAGCGAGCTGGTGGATCTAAAAGGGGAACCGGGGAATTACAAGGCGACAATAAAAACGCGGGCCCGTTATGTGGATCCAACCAAGTGTACCGGCTGCGGGTCCTGTGCAGAAGAATGTCCTGTTAAAGTGGACGATGAATTTAACCAGGGCTTAAGCAAACGGAAGGCGATCTACAAGCAGTATGCCCAGGCTTTTCCCAATGCGTATGCCATTGATAAGGAAAAATGTTTAAAATTTAAAAATCCCAAGGCCTGCGGTAAATGCTTGAAAGTTTGTCAAGCCGGAGCAATCAACCACGAAATGGAAGACGAGATTAACGAGATAGAAGTAGGAGCAGTTATCCTGATGCCTGGTTTTGACGCCTATGATGCTTCCAAGCTGGAATATTACGGGTACGGCAGGGTGCCCAATGTGGTAACCAGTTTGGAATTTGAGAGGATACTATCTGCTTCCGGTCCCTTTGGTGGGCATTTAATACGCCCATCGGATCAGAAAGAACCGAAGAAGATAGCGTGGATCCAGTGTGTAGGTTCCCGGAACTGCAAAAACGATCACGGGTACTGCTCATCGGTGTGCTGCATGTATGCGATCAAGGAAGCGGTAATAGCAAAAGAGCACAGCGAAGAGGAACTGGACACCGCCATATTCTTTATGGATATGCGGACCTACGGTAAAGAATTTGAAAAATACTACAACCGGGCCCAGGATGAACACGGTGTAAGATTCATCAGGAACCGGGTATACGAAGTAAGAGAAGGAGAAGGCGGGGCAGTAAAGATACGCTATGCCCAGGAAGACGGCAGCATCTGCTATGAAGAATTTGACATGGTAGTACTGTCCGTGGGCTTAGAGCCCAGGGGCGAGGCGGTGGAACTGGCGAAGAAGCTGGGACTGGAACTGAACAAGTACAACTTCTGTGAGGCAGCGCCTTTAAGCGGGGTAAACACCAACAAGTCGGGTATTTATGTGGCAGGAGCCTTTTCCGGGCCGCGGGACATACCGGAGACAGTAATGCAGGCCAGTGCTGCGGCAGGGGAAGCCCAGGCACTGCTGGCAGAAGCCAAAGGGACCCTGACCAAAGCAAAAGAATATCCGGCTGAAAAAGATGTGACCGGGGAAATTATCCGGACAGGCGTATTTGTATGTCACTGCGGTATCAACATTGGCGGCGTAGTAGACGTGAAGAGTGTTGTAGAATACGCCAGGGATCTGCCGGGAGTAGTGCTGGCCACAGACAAGATGTATGCCTGCTCCCAGGACTCTGCAGCTCAAATTAAAGAGGCCATTAAAGAATACAACCTGAACAGGGTGGTAGTGGCATCCTGCAGCCCACGTACCCACGAGCCAATGTTCCAGGAGACACTAAAAGAAGCAGGATTAAACCCGCACCTGTTTGAACTGACCAATATCCGGGACCAGTGTTCCTGGGTACACATGAACGAGCCTGAGAAAGCCACCGAGAAAGCCAAAGACCTTGTTAAGATGGCAGTAAACAAGGTAGCCCTGGCCCAGCCGGTAAATCCAGTAAAACTGGAAATGAACCATGATGTGCTGGTAATAGGTGGCGGTGCAGCTGGGATGACCAATGCCCTGAACCTGGCAGCCCAAGGCTACCAGGTATACCTGGTGGAAAAAGAAGAGGAACTGGGAGGCTTAGCCCGCCGCCTGCACTACGGGTTAAAAGGAGAAGAAGTACAGGCCTGGCTTAAAGAACTGATTGAACAGGTAAAAGCAAACGAGAAGATAAAAGTGTACACCGGCCAAGAAGTGGCGGAAGTGCATGGATTTGTAGGGAACTTCACCACCAGGCTGTCTGGTGGAGAAGAAATACAGCACGGTGTAACCATAATAGCCACCGGTGCAGAAGAATACAAGCCCAATGAATACCTGTACGGGGAGAACCACCGGGTAAAAACGCTGCTGGAACTGGAAAACGAAATAGTACAGGGCAACCTGGACAAAGTAAACAACGTTGTCCTGATCCAGTGTGTTGGCTCCCGGGATAAAGAACGGCCGTACTGCAGCCGAATTTGCTGTACCAAGTCCATTAAACTGGCCTTAAAGATTAAGGAGCGCCGGCCGGAAGCCCAAGTATACATTCTGTACCGGGACATAAGGACTTACGGTTTTTACGAGGACCTGTACACTGAAGCCCGCCAGAAGGGCGTAATCTTCATCCGGTACAGTACAGACAACAAACCGGTAGTAGAAAACGCCGGCAGCGGTTTAAAAGTGACGGTAACCGACCACGTGTTGGGCGAGAAAGTGGAAATATACACTGACACTGTCGGCCTGGCATCGGCCATAGTACCGCCGGTAGAAAACAACGAAAAACTGTCCAAGTTCTTCAAAGTACCGTTAAACGAGGATAAATTTTTCCTGGAAGCCCACTTAAAACTGCGTCCAGTGGACTTCAGCACCGAAGGTGTATTCATGTGCGGTCTGGCTCATGGGCCCAAGAACCTGGAAGAGAACATTGCCCAGGCCAAGGCAGCGGCGGGCCGTGCGTCAACGGTGCTGGCCAAGGAACATATCACAGTTGAAGGCAAGAGCGCAGTGGTAGACAAGAAGAAATGCGCGGCCTGCGGAACCTGTGAAGCTGTGTGTCCGGCTAAAGCGATAAAAGTAGACCCGGAAGAAAAAGCGGCTGTGGTCAACGAAGCTCTGTGTAAGGGATGCGGTGCATGTGCATCATCCTGCCGGTGCGGAGCCATTAACGTAAAAGGTTGCACCGACGAGCAAATAATGGCCATGCTGAGTGCGCTTTAAGACAGGAGGTTAGCATATGGCATACGAACCAAAGATCGCGGCGTTTCTATGCAACTGGTGTAGTTATGCTGGCGCGGACCTGGCGGGTATTGGAAGGCTCCAATACCCGACCAACCTCCGCGTTGTGAGAGTACCGTGCTCTGGAAGGATAAACCCGTTATTCATCTTTTCAGCTTTAAGAAACGGTGCTGATGGAATACTTACCTCTGGGTGACACCCCGGCGACTGCCACTATGTTAGTGGCAATTACGTAGCCCGCAGGAAGTTTGCCCTGCTGAAAAGCCTTCTAAACTACATGGGAGTAGAAGAAGACCGGGTGAACTTCACCTGGGTATCAGCAGCTGAAGGTGCTAGGTTTGCCGATGTAGCAACCAAGGTAAGTGAAAGAGTGAAAAAACTAGGTCCCCCCAAAGGGGTATTTAAAAAAGCGGATTGAGGTGTAGCGGATGCAAAATATAACTAATGTAATAAAAGACACCGCCAAAAAATTACTGGAAGAAAAGAAAGTGGACCTGGTGGTGGGTTTTGCCAAGGGAAGCCTGCCTCTCCGCAGCACACCTTACTTTGCCAGGACAGCAGAAGAAGCAGAAAGGCTGGTTTGGGACGAGTATTGTGAAAACAACCTGGCTAATTACCTGAGGAACCGGGAAGAAAAGGTGGCGGTGGTAGCCAAGGGTTGTGACGTGCGCTCAATAGTGGCGCTGATGAAAGAAAACCAAATTGATCGCGAGAAGCTGTACATTATTGGAGTGCCCTGCCGGGGAATGATAGACCGGCAGAAGGCCGGGGAGCTGGTTGGAGGTAAAGAAATTTTAGAGGCAGAAGTAAAAGGTGAAGAAGTGGTGCTGAGAGGCAAAGGCTTTGAAGAAAAAGTCAAGAAAGAAGAACTGCTTTACGACACTTGTGCCCGCTGTGCATACGGCAACCCGGCAATATATGACGAGCTGGTGGGCGAGGAAGTGCCTGCCAGGGAAGCAAACTTTAAAGAAATAGAAGAATTTGAAGCACTGGGTGCTGAAGAACGGGCAGAGTTTTTAGCAAAAGAAATGTCAAAATGCATACGGTGCTACGCCTGCCGTAATGCCTGCCCGATGTGCTATTGTGAGACATGTTTTGTGGACAGTTCTACTCCCCAGTGGATAAGCAAGCGTGCTTACAGCGTTAAAGACAACCTGATTTTCCAGGGGGTACGGGTATTCCACCAGCTGGGGCGCTGTGCTGACTGTGGTGCCTGTGAGAGGGCCTGCCCCATGGGAATCAAACTGTCCCTGTTAACCCGCAAGGGAGTAAAAGACGTTAAAGAAATGTTTGACTACGAGGCAGGCTTAAATCCCAATGATAAGCCGGTATTAAACGATTTTAATACAGACGATCCACAACCGTTCTTGATGAAGGAATGAGGTGAAAAAGGTTGATCATCAATAAGAGGGAAATAGCCGGACTGCTGGAAAACCTGGCAAAAGAATACCGGGTCTATGCACCTGTAGAAAAGGACGGGAACGTACTTTTAGAAGTAATAGAAGAGGGTGCTGAGGCCGCACTGGGAGCTGCAACCAAGAAGCCAGCAAAAGAAATCCTTTTCCCTCAATCCGAGGAGTTATTCAGCTACCAGTTGAGTGACGAAGGGTTAAGGATGGAGGACAAGATTGATAAAACCAAGACAGTGGCTTTTGGTATACGTCCCTGCGATGCTAAATCAATGATACTGTTAGACAACGTATTTCATAATGACCAGTATGAAGACGTGTACTACACCACCCGGCGGAAAAACACCATCATAGTAAGCCTGGGATGCAGTGAACCTGAGAGCACCTGCTTCTGCACTTCGGTGGGTGGTGGACCTTTTAACACAGATGGTTCAGATGTACTTTTAATTGACCTGGGAGAAAAATACCTGGCAGAGGCAGTGACCGACCAGGGGAAAGAATTTCTATCCAAGCTGAACCTGCCGGAGGCCGGGGAAGAAGAGAAGGCTGAGGCTGAGGGAATTAAAAAACAAGCTCAGGCAACCAGTGAGGTGGACATAACCGGTCTGAAAGAAAAACTGGACGGTATGTTCGAACACCCTTACTGGGACAGGCTGCATGAAAAATGCCTGGGATGTGCGGCATGCACATACCTGTGCCCGACCTGCCACTGTTTTGACATAGCAGACGAGGCCAAGGATAAGAACGGCTGCCGTGTAAGGAACTGGGACTCCTGCATGTTCCCGCTGTTTACCCTGCACGGTTCCGGGCACAACCCGCGCCCCAGCGGCAAAGAGCGCTGGAGACAGCGTCTGATGCACAAGTTTAAATATTTTGTAGAGAGGTACAATGCTACTGCCTGTGTAGGCTGTGGCCGGTGCATCAAAAACTGCCCTGTGAACTTGGACATCCGGCAAGTACTGGCGGAAATTAAAGCACAGGACACCGGAAGCGAGGTTAGTTAGCGTATGAACAATAACAACCCGTATGTACCAATACCGATGAGACTGGTAAAGAACTTTACGGAAACAGAAGACAAACTGATCCATACCTTTACCCTGGAGTTTGTAAACAAAGAAGACGAAGAGAAATTCAAGTACCTGCCCGGTCAGTTTGCGGAAGTAATGGTATACGGCAAGGGTGAAGCCCCCTTTGGTATAGCTTCAGCTCCTAACGAACCGGGGATATTGAAATTTTCAGTGGCAAAGGTGGGTGTAGTGTCCACTGCCCTTCACCTGTTGGAAGAAGGAAGCATAGTAGGAGTACGGGGGCCGCTGGGCAACTGGTACCCGCTGGAGGATTTAAAAGGTAAAGACATAGTAATAATTGGTGGTGGATTTGCCTTTACAACACTGCGGTCCACCATCCAGTACCTGCTTGATCCAGCCCGCCGTGGGGATTACGGGGAACTGACAGTGATATATGGTGCTAGGAATCCCGGCTTACTGCTGTATAAAGATGAGATAAAGGAATGGGAGAAGCGTGATGACATCAACATGATAACCACCATTGACCGGCCGGTGGAAGGCTGGGAAGGGCGCACTGGTTTTGTTCCCGCGGTGACCAAAGAAGTGGCCCCCAGCGCAGAGAATTCTGCGTGCATTATCTGCGGTCCCCCGGTTATGATTAAATTTACCCAACCGGTGCTGGAGGAGCTGGGCTTTACCCCGGAACAAATTATTATGAGCTTGGAAATGCGGATGAAGTGCGGATTGGGAATGTGTGGACGCTGTAATATAGGCAGCAAGTTTGTATGCAAGGACGGCCCGGTATTTACCCTGGCCGAACTGAAAAAGCTGCCTAATGAATACTAAGGGTTAAATAAGAGGGCTGTTCTAAGCCCTCTTATTTCTATACAATCAGGAAATTATAATTCCAAGGTGTTTACCGGAGAAAACAGATAGCCGGCAAATGTAGAAATTAAATTTATTGAACCCATCAGCCGGAGGAAAAGCGCCGAGTATGTTTGAGCAAAGCTAGTTACGCAGGCGCCCAGAGGCTGAAAAGTTTGCTTAAGTATGTGCGGCGGTGTGTTTTCGTAGTTAAATACCTTGACAGTGCCAACATATCAGCCCCTGGGGAAAAACCCGGGGGTTGTTTTTCTTGATAATCGATATTTAGAAACTATATACTATTGTTATACATTTTTTAAAGAGGTGAAATGAATGAAGTCCATTCGCTGTGTGGAGATAAATGACAGATTAGAGGCGGAAAAAGAGCTGGAAGCCATAGGCTGCGATTCCTGGGGGGTTAAACATATGGCTGGTAAGGCTGTTTTCCGCGTTTTAAAATTAAAAAATATTACCCCCACTCAAGCCAATATTTTAAAACAAGAAATGCTTGCCAATGGTGGAGAGGGGGCAGTGGCCAGAGGAACAATAAACCACTCGGTAGAAAGAACAGACATGCTGTTGATGGGTACTGAATCCCAGTATTATAAAGTGTGCAGCAAATTAAAAATACAGCCTTTTGGGCTCAAAGAACTGGCGGAAAAAATTGAACAGACCCTTGCCAACCTTGAGCCTTACCGGCCTAGAGTTATGGAATGCCGGGGAAAAGCATTGGAATTGGGGAAGCGGACCCTGGTAATGGGCATTTTAAACCTTACTCCCGACTCTTTTTCGGATGGCGGGAAATATAATACCGAAGACAGGGCTTTAGAACAGGCTCATAAAATGGTGGAAGAAGGTGCTGATATTATTGATGTTGGCGGGGAATCTACCAGGCCCGGCCACCAGCCCGTTCCGCTGGAGGAAGAGTTAAGAAGGGTGATCCCAGTGCTGGAAAAGCTGGTCAAAAAAATTGATGTTCCTATATCAGTGGACACTACCAAGGCAGAAGTAGCCAGGCAGGCACTGGAAGCAGGGGCCCACATTATTAATGATGTTTGGGCAGGGCAGGCAGATTCACAAATGTTTAAAGTGGCTGCCAGGTATAATGTACCGGTTATTTTAATGCACAACCGTGAGAATACAGAATATGACGATTTAATGGCTGACATTTTAACTTTTCTTGAAAGGGCTGCTGAACAGGCGGTACAAGCAGGAGTTGCGAGGGATAAAATTATTGTTGATCCAGGGATAGGATTTGGTAAGACATACCAGCAGAATCTAGAAGTAATGAATAGGCTGCAGGAACTAAAGGTCCTGGGTTATCCTGTGCTTCTAGGAACCAGCCGCAAATCAATGATAGGAAAAACCTTGGATCTGCCGGTGGACCAGCGGGTAGAGGGTACTGCTGCCACCGTGGCCTTTGGTATAGCAAAAGGTGCTGATATAGTACGGGTTCATGATGTAAAAGAAATGATAAGGGTATGCCGCATGACCGATGCTATGGCCAGGAGGAATATACATGGATAAGATCATAATGAAAAATTTAATCTTTTACGGTTATCACGGTGTTCTGCCGGAAGAACAGGTGCTGGGACAGGAATTTGTGGTTGACCTGGAACTGTTTTTAAACCTTAAACCAGCAGGGGAAACAGATGATCTTGATACATCGGTAAACTATTTAAATGTTTACAAGCTGGTGCATGAAATAGTGACCCTGAAAAAGTATAACCTTTTAGAGGCCCTGGCGGAGAAGATAGCCCGGGAGATACTAGATAATTATCCTGTAGAACAAATTAATGTGCGGGTAAAAAAGCCAAATGCACCCATACCAGGGATATTTGATTACATGGCAGTGGAAATTACCCGTAAGAGAGAGCAGTTAAAGGAGTAAGCACCTGTGGCTGAAGCTTATATAGGCATTGGTGGAAACATTGGAAACGTTAAACAAACTATTGCCAGGGCGCTGGAACTGCTGCATTCTCCCCCGGCAGTTAAAGTTTTGAAGACCGCTCCCCTTTACCGCACTGCCCCGGTAGGCTACCAGAACCAGGACTGGTTTTTAAATACTGCCGCTAAAGTGGAAACGGAACTGAATGCCCATCAGCTGCTGAACAAAATGCAGCAGATTGAAGAAAGTTTAATGCGCAGAAGAACCATCCGCTGGGGCCCGCGGACAATTGACCTGGACCTGCTTATATTTGATGACCTAGAGATTAATACCCCAGAACTGACCCTTCCGCATCCCAGGATGACTGAACGGGCTTTTGTAATGGTGCCCCTGGCGGATATAAATCCCACTTTAAAGATGCCTGGGGGGAAAACAGCAGCCGAACTGGCCGGTGAACTGAAAAAAGTGCAGGAAATATATAAACTGGAAACTAAATAGCTGGGGAGTTCGTTCAAGTAATGTGCTGGCGTGTTTTTGGAGTGCAAATATCTTATCGCTGGTAAGATCGAAGGTTTTAAAAAAGGAGGGGTGAAGGTGTTTGACAGAATAGAAGTTATAAAGGGAGATATAACAAAACAAAATGTTGATGCTGTAGTTAATGCTGCCAACAACACCCTGCTTGGTGGTGGGGGAGTAGACGGGGCTATTCACCGGGCTGCAGGTCCCGGGCTTTTAGAAGAGTGCAAAAAGCTGAACGGCTGTGCCACCGGCGAGGCAAAAATAACCAGGGGTTACAATCTTCCGGCCCGGTGGGTCATCCACACTGTGGGGCCTATATGGCGGGGAGGCAGCAGCAATGAAGATAAACTTCTTGCCAGCTGCTACAGAAAGAGCTTGGAACTGGCAGTACAGAACAACATAAAGACCATCGCCTTTCCCTCTATTAGCACTGGTGCTTACCGCTTCCCGGTAGAACGTGCGGCTGGGATTGCAGTAAGGGAAATTAAATATTTCTTAGAAAATAACCATAAGATTCAAAAAGTTATAATGGTTTGCTTTGATGAAAAAACCTATAATTGTTACCAAGAGGCGGTGGAAAGAGAACTGCAGCCATAGACTAGACCTGTTTTTTATTAGTCTAGGAAATGTGGATAACAACTGGCCAAGGCATTTACCGGTTTTTTTATTTTTCTAAATATTTCTTACTTAATGTTTTCAATTGCCTGCTTGCATTGGGTGTGCTAAAATTAGCTCTTGGAGGGTGGTATCGCTCATTCGAACTACACCTCTGCTTGGCTGGAGTATATATGATACAGAAAGTGCATAAATTAAAGCAAGCCCGCTTGGAACCGGATGGACCGAGACGGAGGAATAGATGATATAACGACCTTTCGGGTTCGCCGGGGTCGTTTTTTGTTTTTTTGGAGGTGTTATTTTAATGACCAAGCCTGCTGTGGCTGTTATAGGAGCTGGAAAAGTTGGTTCGGCACTGGCAGCTGCTCTCAAAAAGGCTGGCTACCCGGTTGCTGGTGTTGCCAGCCGGAGTAAAAGTTCGGCTCGGAAGCTGGGACAGCGCTTAAAAGTAAAATATACAGATGATCCAGTACAGGTTACCAGCGGGGCAGAACTTGTATTTATCACTACCCCCGATCGGGAAATAAAAAGTACAGCTGATAATATAGCTTCAGCCGGGGGTTTTAAGCACGGCCAGGTGGTTGCCCATACCAGCGGTTCACTTTCTTCACTGGTACTTGCTGCTGCCAGGGAGAAGGGTGCAGCTGTGGCTGCTTTTCACCCCCTGCAGTCTTTTGCCGATATAGAAACCGCCATAGCTAATTTGCCCGGTTCATATTTTGCCTTGGAAGGAGAACCAGAGGCACTGAAAAGCCTTCAGCCGGTGCTGGAAGACCTGCAGGGAAGGGGTGTAACTATTTCTGCAGAAGATAAGCCAATGTATCATGCTGCAGCGGTGGTGGCATCTAACTACATAGTAACTATCATACACCTGGCTGTTGATATGCTTACCAGGTTGGGTATGGAGAAAAAACAGGCGGTGGAAGCACTACTGCCGTTAATCCAGGGTACAATAAATAATATTAAAAACCAGGGTGCCACCAGGGCGCTGACTGGCCCAGTGGAACGGGGTGATACCGTTACCTTGAAGAAACACTTAAAGGCCCTGGATGCCTTGGAACCAGTCAAGCAGAAGGTTTACAAAGCACTGGGAGAAATGACAGTTGATATCGCCCTCAAAAAAGGCTCTATAAGTGAAGAGGTTTCTCAAAAATTAATTAACATACTGGAGGGAATTGATAATGACTAAACCCGTTACTACAGTGGACTTACTAAAAATGAAACAGGAAAAACAGCCTATAACTATGCTTACTGCTTATGATTATTCCACAGCTGTACTAGTGGACAGTGCCGGAATTGATTTAATTTTAGTTGGAGATTCACTGGGCAACGTTGTTTTGGGCTATGATACCACTGTGCCGGTGACCATGGATGATATACTGCATCATGTTAAAGCTGTTACTCGGGGGGTTAAGCGGTCGCTGGTGATTGCTGATATGCCGTTTATGTCTTACCATATTTCAGAAGAGGAAACTATGCGCAATGCTGCCCGCCTGCTGCAGGAAGGGGGAGCCAAGGCAGTCAAAATTGAGGGAGGCCGCCAGGTTGTTGATAAGGTGAAGAAGCTGACAGAGGCTGGTATTCCCGTAATGGGACACCTGGGCTTGACTCCGCAGTCAGTTCACCAGATGGGAGGCTACCGGGTACAGGGTAAAACTGCCGATGCAGCCAGGATGCTGATGGAAGACGCCCGGGCGCTGCAGGAGGCCGGCGTGTTTGCCCTGGTGCTGGAATGCATCCCGGCAGAGCTGGCTAAACAAGTTACAGAAGAATTAAAAATTCCCACAATTGGCATTGGTGCAGGGGTAAATTGTGATGGTCAGGTGCTGGTAATTCACGACCTGCTGGGAATAAATAATCAATTTAAACCTAAGTTTGTAAAACGCTACGCTAACCTGCATGATGAGATTATGAAGGCACTGGAAACTTACCGGGATGAAGTAAAGGAACGGAAGTTTCCTTCTGAAGAACACACCTTTTCTATGCCTGATGATGAGTTAAAGAAGCTGTATTAAAATGAGGTGGCCGAACCTTGCGGATAATAAAAAATGTTAAGGAAATGAAAGAGTTTACTGCCAGGGCTAAAGAAAGCGGCAAAATAGTCGGTCTTGTTCCCACCATGGGTTATTTTCACCAGGGGCACCTGGCGCTGATGGAAAAGGCAGTACAGCAGTGTGATGTGGTAATTACCAGTGTTTATGTCAACCCGCTGCAGTTTGGGCCTAAGGAGGACTTTGCTTCATACCCCAGGGATCTGCAGCGTGATGCCGCAATGGCAGAAGAAGTGGGAGTAGATGCCATATTTTCCCCTGCTGATGGCGAAATGTATCCAGAGGGCTTTGATACCACTGTATCGGTGGGGGAAAGCCTGACAAATAAACTGTGCGGCTTGAAGCGCCCCGGGCACTTTACTGGGGTGGCCACAGTGGTGACCAAGCTGTTCAACATTGTTAAGCCGGACAAAGCTTATTTTGGCTTAAAAGATGCCCAGCAGGTATTGGTTATAAAAAGAATGGTAGAAGATTTAAATATGGATGTGGAGATTATACCTGTTCCCATTGTAAGAGAAAGTGACGGTCTGGCCATGAGTTCAAGGAATGTGTACTTGACTTCGGAACAAAGAAAGGCGGCTGTAGTTTTATATCAGAGTCTTAAGCTGGCGGAGCAGCAGGTTAAGAAGGGGCACATCGATGCGGTAGAAATATGCCGCCAGGTAAAGGAGAAAATTAACAATGAGCCGCTGGCCGAACTAGATTATGTTGAGATATACTCTTATCCTGACTTAAAATTCATAGATAAAATTGAGGGCAGAGCCCTTTTAGCTGTTGCTGTTAAATTTGGCCGGGCACGTCTCATCGATAACATTATACTGGAGGCGCAGAAAGATGTATCTGACAGTATTTAAGAGCAAAATTCACAGGGCAGCAGTGACGGAGGCCAATTTAAATTACATGGGCAGTATAACCATCGATAAGGAATTATTAAAAGCTGCTGACATATTGGTTTATGAAAAAGTTCAGGTTGTTAATTTAAATAATGGCAGCCGTTTAGAAACTTATGTTATTCCCGGTGAGCCAAATTCTGGGGTGGTGTGCTTAAACGGAGCTGCCGCCAGGCTGGCTCAACCGGGGGACAAGGTAATAATAATTTCTTATGCCATGATGGAGAGAACACAGGCCGAGCAATTTAGGCCGCTGGTAGTGATGGTAGACGACAACAACAAAATAACTGAAATCCGCCAGGAAGAACACCCCGGGCAAAGCGGATAAAAATATTGACAATTTATACAATTTGGTACTAAAATTTCAATATATGTAATGCCAACTAATTAAGATTAATTAACAGAGGGGCTGGCTTTATGCATTGGGATGAAAATGTGCATAAAATCTGGGAAGATATTAGGTCTTTAAAAAAGAAGCGCAATGCGGTAATACTAGCACATTATTATCAAAAGCCTGAAATACAAGAAATTGCAGATTATGTGGGTGACTCCCTTGAACTAGCTCGCAAGGCCGCTGGTACAAGTGCAGATGTAATTGTATTTTGTGGTGTGCACTTTATGGCAGAAAGTGCCGCTATTTTGTCCCCGGACAAAACAGTGCTTCTTCCTGTTAAAGAATCCGGCTGTGCCATGGCTGATATGGTTACAGTAGAAGCGCTTAAAGCCCGGAAAAAGGAATTAACAAATCCAGTTGTGGTTACTTATGTGAATTCTTCGGCAGAAGTTAAGGCGGAAAGTGATATTTGCTGTACCTCTGCCAATGCGGTTAAAATTGTTAAATCTATACCTGAAGATAAAGATATTTTATTTGTTCCGGATAAAAACCTTGGTCATTACGCTGCCAAGCAGGCCAAGCGGGAACTGGTTTTGTGGGAAGGATACTGCCCGGTGCACGATGAAGTAAAAGTAGAAGACGTAATAAGAGCTAAAGAAGAACATCCCCAAGCAGAATTGATAGTACACCCTGAATGCCGCCCGGAAGTTGTAGATATGGCTGATTTTGTGTCAAGCACATCGGGGCTTTTACGTTATGCGAAGGAAAGCAATGCCAAGGAATTTATTGTTGGGACTGAGGAAGGGATTCTGCACCAGCTTAAGAAACAAAATCCTGGAAAGAAATTTTATATCCTGGAAAAGGAAAAACTGGTCTGCAGGGATATGAAATACACTATATTACCTAAGTTAAAAGAAGCACTGGAAAATATGAACCCTCAGGTGACAGTACCGGCAGAAGTAAGAGAAAGAGCTCTGAAGTGCCTGCAGAGAATGCTGGACGTTAAATAGTGTTACGGAGGTTAAAGGTGGAAGGGCGTTATTTAATTAATTTTGACAGCCGGCAGCTGCCGTATTATGAAACAGAATTATTAATTATTGGTGGCGGTATTGCCGGGCTGTACACAGCCTGGAAAGCTGCTGAAATAGGTTTAAAACCAACTGTGCTTACCAAGGGTACAATTGATGACACTAATTCCGGGCGTGCCCAGGGCGGGATTGCTGCTGCCCTTGGGGAAACAGATTCTCCAGACCTGCATTACAAGGATACAATTTTAGCAGGAGCGGGTTTATGTGATTTCAATGCGGTTAAAATATTAGTTAACGAGGGTCCTGCAAGGGTAAAAGAACTTATTAACATAGGTGCAAATTTTGACCGCTGTGGAAAAGAGCTGGCCATGACCCAAGAAGGGGCCCACAGTAAAAAACGTATTCTTCATGCCCATGGTGATGCTACTGGGGCAGAAATTATGCGTGCCCTAGCCGCCCAAATAAAGGTACAGGATAAGGTAGAACTTCTAGAACAGTACTTTGTAATAGACCTGCTGGTTGATGATAATATATGCTATGGTGCACTGGCATTTGATGAAAATACCGGGCAATGCGTTGTGTTTTGGAGCAAGGCAGTAGTTTTGGCCAGTGGTGGTGCCGGGCAGCTGTATCAATATACTACCAACCCGGAAGTGGCTACTGGTGACGGTATAGCTTTTGCTTACCGGGCCGGGGCAGAAGTTATGGACATGGAGTTTGTTCAGTTTCACCCCACAACCTTGGTACTGCCTGAAGCTCCCCGGTTCCTAATTTCGGAAGCAGTCCGAGGTGAGGGGGCACAGCTGCGCAACAGCAGAGGTGAGAGATTCATGCCCCGGTACCATGGTATGGCTGAGCTGGCTCCCAGGGATGTTGTTTCCCGGGCCATTTTATATGAAATGGCTAAAACGGGAGAAGATTGTGTTTACCTGGATTTAACCTGCCTGCCCAGGGAAACCATAAAAAAGCGGTTTCCAACCATTACGGCCACCTGTGCCCGTTACGGCTTGGATATCACCCGGGAATTAATACCGGTTGCACCTGCTGCCCATTATTTAATGGGCGGAGTGAAGACAAATTGCCATGGTGAAACATCCGTATATGGTTTATATGCCTGTGGGGAAACTGCCTGCCAGGGTGTTCATGGTGCTAACCGCCTGGCCAGTAATTCGCTTCTGGATGGGTTGGTTTTTGGTAATCGAATAGTGGACAAGGTAAGAAATTACATTAAGTTATCTGCCCCGGAAGAACACCCCCATTTTTCCTGCCAAGAGCTGTTTGAACCAGCGGGCAGCTTTACTTGTATTAAAAAGGAGCTTAAACATACAATGAGTGAAAATGTGGGGCCGCTTCGTACCACACAAAGGCTTACTCAAGCCCTGGCATTTTTTGATAAAAACAGCTGGCTGCAAAAGCACCGCTGCCGCGGCCCACGGGAGATGGAGGTGCGCAATATGCTGGAAGTAGGCAGGTTAATTGCCGAAGCTGCTATGATGCGTACAGAAAGCAGGGGCGGGCATTTTAGACTTGACTTTCCTGAAACCATGTCCCGGTGGCAAAAACATATTATCATCAGGCGTTAGGAGAGAACTGCATGGAAATAAACCCGTTGCTTTTAGATAAATTAATAGAACAATGTTTAATTGAAGATATAGGAACTGGAGATATAACTACCAACAGTATAGTTCCGGAAGATGCTGTTACCACTGCCTTTATTCAGGCCAAAGGTACCGGGGTTATTGCTGGAATGAAGGTGGCAGAAAGGGTATTTACAAAACTGGATCCTGGAATTGTTTTTATACATAAAATTGAAGACGGTACTAAAGTGGAACCAAAAACGGTGCTGGCAGAGATTAAGGGAAAAGCCCGGGCGGTACTCAGCGGGGAAAGATTAGCTTTGAACTTCCTACAGCGTATGTCAGGGATTGCTACTAAAACCAGCAGCTTAGTAGAAATAATTTCCATGTACCCAGTTAGGATCGTTGACACCAGAAAAACAACCCCCGGTATCAGAATGCTGGAAAAGTATGCTGTCCGGGTAGGTGGAGGCCACAATCACCGGTTCGGGCTTTATGATGCCGTTTTAATTAAAGATAATCATATTAAGATAGCCGGGGGTATAACCAAGGCAGTAAATTTGGTTCGCCGCAGTACACCCCATACAGTAAAAATAGAAGTAGAGGTCCAGGATCTGGTGGGAGTTCAAGAAGCTCTTGAGGCCAATGCAGATATTATTATGCTTGACAACATGGAACCTTCTCTAATGAGAGAAGCAGTTGAGTTGGTAAACGGCCGGGCCCTGGTTGAAGCTTCCGGTGGAATAAATGAAGAGAATGTGGTGGCAGTGGCTAAAAGTGGAGTAGACCTTATATCAATAGGTGCCCTGACGCACTCTGTTTCATCCCTTGATATCAGCTTAGATGTTGAAGAGATTAAATAGAATTATTAAGTAGGAATGGCTGCAGGGTTACCTGCACCATAATTTTAACAATGATGTTAACCTGGTACATAACGCTGGTTAACAAAGGTGGAATAAAAGATGAAGGACAAAATACTAAATATACTAAAGAAGCAGAAGGATCAGTGGGTATCCGGGGAGGATATCTGCCGCCGGTTAAACGTGTCCCGTACCGCGGTATGGAAACACATCAGGACTTTAAAACAGCAGGGTTATGAAATTGAAACCCAGCCCCGCAGGGGTTACCGGCTGATAACAGTTCCGGATCTGCTGTACCCCCAGGAAATTGCTGAAGGATTGAAAACCAAGTTCATAGGTAAAAAAATAATACATCGATACCGGGTGGATTCCACCAATGACGCTGCCAAAGAGCTGGCCAGAAATGGCGCCAAAGAAGGAACATTAGTAATAACTGAGCAGCAGACTAGTGGAAAAGGGAGACTGGGCCGCCGGTGGCATTCTGCCTATGGCAAGGATATACTAATGTCTGTTATACTGCGGCCGGAAATAAACCCGGCAGAAATACCCCAGGTCAGTATGATGTCAGCAGTGGCGGCGGCTAGAGCAGTAGAGCACACTTGTCAGCTGGAGCCTGGTATTAAATGGCCCAATGATTTGCTGGTGGAGGGACGAAAACTGTCCGGGATACTGGTGGAAATGGGGGCGGAAATTGACCGGGTAAAGTATGTGGTGCTGGGGATAGGCATCAATGTAAATTCTACCAGTAGTGACTGGCCCGATGATATAAAACACAAAACTACATCTATACACCAGGTAAAAGGTACTGCTGTATCCCGGCTGAAGCTGCTGCAGAACCTGCTTGAGGAACTGGAACAGCTCTATGAAATATGGCAAAAACAGGGTTTTCAGCCCATTTTGGAATTGTGGCGTCAGCTGTGTGTGTCGAAGAACTGCCCGGCCAGGGTAGATACTATAAGAAAAAGCTATACTGGTTGGATTGATGGGGTGAATGAAAACGGGGAACTGCTCTTAAGGCTGGATGACGGGAAAATAATTCCGTTTTCATCGGGGGATGTTTCATTAAGGCTGTAAAAAATTAATCAAGCTGCTTAATTAAGTTTCTTCCCCCCGGGCTTTTTTTAATTTAATGGTTAACCACAAATAAAGAAATAGTTAACAATAACAAAGGGGGATTTTTCAGTGAAATTTAAAACTAAGGACATGACTTTGGTCGGTATCATGGCATCTTTTATGGCTGTAGTATCTGTAGTATTTAGATTTTACCCGATAGTATTTGGTACAGTTCCTTTCAGCCTGCTGCCGCTTATAGTGGTGCTTGCCGGCGGCATCCTGGGAGCACGCCTGGGGGCATGGAGTGCCATGGTGTACATATTAATGGGCTTGGCCGGGCTGCCTGTCTTTGCCACCGAGCCCTTTGGCGGTATTACCTATGTATTAAAACCAACTTTTGGTTTCCTGCTGGGGTACATTCCGGCAGCATATGTAAGCGGTCTGATTGTTAAAAGAGAAAATGCAGGGTTGATGACTTACTGCCTGGCAATGCTGGCTGGAATGGCTGTAATATATCTCTGCGGTCTGCCGTATCTTTACTTAATGAGCAACTTTTATCTGGGCCAGGCAATATCGATTGGTATGCTGCTGAAAGGGATGGCTGTATTTATGATACTGGATGTTTTTAAAGCCCTGGCGGCGGCAGTTCTGGCCATGCTTGTGGCCAGGCGCTTACCAGCAATTGGTGCTGAAAACAGCAAAAATATATAGTCTTAAAACCGGACATTTTTTATTCGAAATCTTCTCATGCGGTTGTCAGTTGCACCGGGCTTCCCGGTTTGGTAAAATTCTTCTATGTTAGATTGAACAAATGGGGGAATAAGCCGTGATACTGGTATTTGATGTTGGGAATACAAATACAGTACTGGGAGTTTTTGAAGGGGATAATTTAGCTGCTCACTGGCGAATATCCACCGACTGCAACCGTACTGCTGATGAATACGGCATGCTGCTGCATAATCTTTTCCAGCATGCCGGTTTAGAAATAAATAAAGTTAAGGCCGTTGTAATATCATCAGTAGTTCCACCGATGATGCACAGTTTGGAAAGAATGAGCAAAAGATATTTCAAAGTTTCACCAATGGTAGTGGGCCCAGGTGTTAAAACGGGCATGCCAATCAAAATGGACAACCCGCGGGAGGTTGGAGCAGATCGTATTGTCAATGCCGTTGCCGGTTATTATTTGTATGGTGGACCGCTGATAATTGTTGATTTTGGTACAGCTACAACTTTCTGTGCTGTTAATAAAAAAGGGGAATATGTTGGTGGTGTAATTGCCCCCGGCATCGGCATATCCACAGAGGCATTATTTGCCCATGCAGCCAAACTGCCCCGGGTAGAAATTAAACGACCGCCATCTGTTTTGGGAAAAAATACCATTCACGGCATGCAGTCAGGTATAGTTTTTGGGTATGCCGGCCTGGTGGATGAAATTGTTAGAAGAATAAAACAAGAGCTTGGCGGTGGTAAAGTAATTGCAACCGGGGGATTGGCTGAATTAATAGCCGGGGAGACAAAAACAATAGAAAATGTAGAACCCTTTTTAACATTAATTGGGCTTCGTTTAATATACCAGCGGAATAAGGGTTGATGGGAATGCGCATTGGTTCAGTAAAGTTGGCCAATAGAGTTATATCTGCTCCTATGGCGGGAGTAACAGACAGGGCTTTCCGGGCCCTGGCCAGGGAAGCAGGCTGCGGGCTGGTTTTTACAGAAATGATAAGTGACCAGGCGTTAATATACCAGAATAAAAAAACCCTTCATATGGCTGACTTCAAAGGGGAACCAGGACCGCTGGCTGTACAGATATTTGGATCTAGTCCTGAATTTATGTCTCAGGCAGCTGAAATAATTGAAAAGCGGGGGGCTGACATAATTGATATTAATATGGGCTGCCCGGCACCCAAAATAGTTAAGAACAATGAAGGCTGTGCATTGATGAAGGACCCCGACCTGGCTGAAAAAGTTGTTAAAGCTGTGGTAGAGAGTGTTGATGTTCCGGTAACTGTCAAAATGAGAAAGGGCTGGGATGAAAATAGCGTTAATGCTTTGGAATTGGCCCAGAGGGTTGTTAATGCTGGAGCTTCAGCAGTTACAGTCCACGGGCGCACCAGGGATCAGTTTTACAGCGGTGAAGCGGACTGGGAAATTATCCGGCAGGTAAAAGAAACGGTTCAAGTTCCGGTGATAGGCAACGGTGACATATGGAGGCCGCAGGATGCTAAGCGGATGATGGAAGAAACGGGTTGTGATGCAGTGATGATTGGCAGAGCAGCCATGGGCAACCCGTGGATATTTAAACAAACTGTTCATTATCTAGAAACCGGTGAACTGCTTCCTGTCCCTACACCAGAGGAGAGAATAAAAACGGCTCTTCGGCATCTTGATTTAATTGTTCTTGACAAGGGAGAAAATATTGGAGTGGCAGAAATGCGCAAGCATGCTGCATGGTACACAAAGGGAATGCGTGGAGCAGCCCGCCTGCGCCAGCGCATCAACCAAGCTAAAACTCAGCAGGAACTAAAAGAGGTTCTTTTGTCTGCCATCTAAAACCTGCCATTAATAAAATGGTGGGTTTTTTGATTTGCCGGCTATCGTTTTCTCCGGTTGATACCTTGGCGATGACGAAGTTACAGTAGTTTAATTGAATGCGTTGGCAAAATGTTAAGATATTGAATAAGCAGGTAATATTTGTTAATATAATATTAAGTATATGTATACAATTTTGTGCACATATTTTAACGATTCCCTGGATATTATTTATTATTGTGGGGTAGAGATATGGATCTTGTACGGATTGGAAACAAGATAATCAGCATACAAAAAATTTACCAGACGATAAATAAAGCTATCAAGCTGCGTGAATCAGGCCTGTCTCAAGCGGAAGTGGCTGCCCGCTTAGGCATAGATAGAACCTTTGTTTCCCGCTTGGAAAGCCTGGGAGAAATACGCAAGGGGGATAAAATTGCTGTAATTGGTTTCCCTATTGCCAACAAGGAAGAACTGCAGTCAATTCTTATTAATGAAGGCGTCGACCTGGTGTATCTGCTTACTGAGAAAGAGAGATGGGACTTTGTTAAAAATAGTTCGGGTTTAGAACTATTTAATACAGTAATGGATGTAATCGCCAAGGTTCACGCTTGCGACCAGGTGATTGTTATTGGATCAAACAAGCGGATTAAGCTGGTGGAAGCTGTTTTGGACAAAGGAGTTATTGGTGTTGATTTAGGTGAATCACCAATAAAGGAGGATAAATATGTTGAACCGGAAGTTATAGTGGAGATGGTTAGATCCATCAAGCGGGATTAAAAGGTATATTATAAAGGTATGGAGGGGGTTTTTTTATATGGAACGTTTTGCCTTTATTATACATCCTCTGGATGTTTCAGATGTGGCAAGAAAGTTCAGTTTTACTAAGTATATGCCTAATACTGTAGTAGAAAAGGCATTAAGGCTAATGCCCTCCTTTGCTGCTTCCCATATAACAGGTATTAAATCTCTGCAAAATAAAGAAGCAGAAGGGTGGTTTATTTCCTGTCCCCTTACCGCTAAACAAATGTTATCCTTACCCCAGAAAACAGTGCTGAAAAAAATAATTCAAGCGGGCAGAGTGGCAGAAAAACTTGGTGCCGGCATTGTGGGGTTGGGTGCCTTTACTTCTGTAGTGGGTGATGCTGGTATAACTGTTGCTAAAAATCTAAATATTCCTGTAACCACCGGAAATAGCTACACGGTGGCTACCGCCATTGAAGGGACAAAAAAAGCTGCTAATGTAATGGGAAAAAAACTTTCTGACTGTCACCTGGTGGTGGTGGGTGCCACTGGTTCAATTGGCCAGGTGTGTTCTATAATAATGGCTAGAGATGTAAGAAAGCTGACCCTGGTGGGAAGGGATGTGGGGCGCTTAAATTCATTGGCCTCTAAAATTCTTTATGAAACCGGGTTAGCTTGTAAAGTTACATCTGATATTAAGAAAGCTGTCCGCCGAGCGGATATTGTAATTACGGTTACCAGCTGTGTTGATACCATTATACAGCCGGAAGACCTGCCGAGCGGGGCAGTGGTTTGTGATGTCGCTAGGCCCAGGGATGTTTCTAAACGAGTGGCCGAGGAGCGAAAGGATGTATTAGTCATAGAGGGTGGTGTTGTGGAAGTTCCGGGTAATGTGGAGTTTAACCTGGATTTTGGATTTCCACGGGGAACGGCATATGCATGCATGGCAGAAACAATGATATTGGCTCTGGAAGGGCGGTATGAAAGCTACTCTTTGGGCAGAAATTTAACTGTAAAGAAGGTAGATGAAATTAATGCCTTAGCTAAGAAACACGGGTTTAAACTGGCTGGTTTTCGCAGTTTTGAAAGGGCCCTTTCTATTGAAGAAATACAAAGAATAAAGTTAATGGCTAATAAACGAGCTTCTTAAAAAGTACTAAAAAGCAAAAATTACTTTATTTGATAATCTTGACAAACCCCCCCTCTCTATTTATAATGTCATAGACAACCGGGAGGAAAAGTGAGCACTGCAGGGAGTAATCCTTGTGCAGTGCTTTCGGCGTACTATGGGGTTTTTTGCCGTGAATACAATAAAAATAAAACACATATATTGATGATAATAAAATTACAATTTTAAATATTAAATATATAGAGATAGGAGCAGATATGTGATGAAAGAAAAAGAAACTATTTTGACCAATGCGGGTCTTAAAAAATTAGAAGAAGAATTGGAGAATTTAAAAACCGTTAAGCGGAGAGAAGTAGCGCAGAGGATAAAACAAGCTATTGAATTTGGAGATATTAGTGAAAACTCAGAATATGAAGACGCAAAGAATGAGCAGGCTTTTATTGAAGGCCGCATAATTACCCTTGAAAAGATGCTGCGTAATGCAAAAGTTATAGAAGACGATAAACTGGACAAGGATACAGTGTCACTTGGTTCCACGGTTTTATTAAAGGACCTGGAATTTGGCGACGAAGTTAAGTATACTATTGTTGGTTCAGTGGAAGCAGATCCAGATAACAACAAGATATCTAACGAATCTCCTGTGGGTAAGGCCATTTTAGGGCATAAAAAAGGTGATATTGTAGATGTAGAAGTGCCGGCGGGTGTGCTTAAATATGAAATTGTAGATATTTTATAAGCGGAGGTCGTTATGGCAAACATGGAAGAATTGAATGAATTAATACGGGTACGCAGAGAAAAACTTGATGAACTGCGGGAAAATGGTATAGAACCCTACGGGGAGAAATTTGAAGTAACTCATTATGCCCTGGAGATTATTGACAGGTTTGAAGAATTAGAAGGGCAAAAAGTTAGAATTGCCGGTAGAATTATGGCCAAGCGCGGTCACGGAAAAGCTTCTTTTGCTAACCTGCAGGATGCAACCGGCAGAATACAAATTTACGGCCGCTTAAATGACATGGGTGAAGAGGCCTACAGCATGTTTGAAAAATTAGATATCGGTGACATTATTGGTCTAGAAGGGACTGTATTTAAAACACGGCGCGGGGAAGTTACTGTAGCTGTTACCGAATTTACCATGTTGGCTAAGTCTTTGCGCCCCCTGCCGGAGAAGTGGCATGGATTAAAAGACGTAGACCTGCGTTACCGCCAGAGGTACTTGGATTTAACGGTCAATCCTGAAGTTCGCAATACATTTGTTGTCAGAAGCCGTATTGTACGTGAAATTAGAAATTACCTGGATAATCTAGGTTTCCTGGAAGTGGAGACACCAATGATGCATCCCATTGCCGGTGGGGCTGCTGCCAGGCCCTTTATTACTCACCATAATGCCCTGGATATGAATCTTTACCTGCGTATTGCACCGGAACTATACCTAAAAAGGCTTTTAGTAGGCGGTTTTGACAAGGTATATGAGATAAACCGGAACTTTAGAAACGAAGGGATATCCACCAAGCACAACCCGGAATTTACAATGCTGGAGTTATATCAGGCTTATGGTGATGTTGAAGATATGATGAGTCTTACTGAAGACATGATCAGCTCAGTAGCCCAGAAAGTGCTTGGTACCACAAAGATTACATATGGAGAAGAAGAAATTGACCTGTCACCACCTTGGAAAAGGCTTCCCATGCTGGAAGCAGTAAAGCAGCACAGCGGCTTAGATTTTAATATTATTACTACAGATGAAGAAGCTAGAAAAAAAGCTAAAGAACTTCAGTTGGAAATAGAAGGGAATGAAACCTGGGGTGATGTTTTAAATAAAGTGTTTGAAGAGTTTGTGGAACCAAAGCTGATTCAACCTACTTTTATTTTGGATTACCCAGTGGAGATTTCCCCGTTGGCAAAGCGTAAGAAGGATCAGCCCAGGTTAACATATCGTTTTGAATTATTTATTTACGGGCGGGAAACAGCCAATGCTTTTTCTGAGCTGAATGACCCCATTGACCAGAGACAGCGTTTTGAAAACCAATTAAAGAAAAGGAAAGCCGGAGACGAAGAAGCACATATGATGGATGAAGACTACATTCAAGCCTTGGAATACGGAATGCCTCCAGCGGGAGGGTTAGGCATCGGGATAGACCGCCTGGTAATGCTGCTGACCAATTCCCAATCCATAAGAGATGTTATACTGTTTCCATTAATGAAACCCCGGGACTAATTATATTATCCCTCTTGTGCAGACAGTTTGAAAAAGCGTATACTGTCACATAAGAGGGATAATTTTATGCTTTATATTACTTATTATGTTGACAGACAATAAATCCTGTGTTACTATCTATTCCGTGCCTAAACGGCATATCTGGATAAAATACAGCAAAAATATCTTGACACAAGTTGTAATATGTGATAACATTTCATCTCGAAGCGACAATTTTGATCCTTGAAAACTGAACAGCGAGTGATGGATGCAGAGAGTGATTAATTAATGA
>JACDOL010000006.1 GCA_017656165.1 Desulfotomaculum sp. | reverse complement strand
TATAACGCCCGCAATTCTACTCCGCTTTACCCAGGTAAGCCCGGCGGACTTCATCATTGTTGGCCAGTTCCTGACCTGGGCCTTCCAATACAATTTTCCCGGTTTCCAGCACATAACCGTAGTCGGCAACCTGTAGAGCAGCATGAGCGTTCTGCTCAATCAGCAGTATGGTCATACCTTGGCTGTGAATTTCTTTAATAATCTCAAAAACTTCTTCTACCAGCAGCGGGGCCAGTCCCAGGGAAGGTTCGTCCATCATCAGCAGCTTGGGTCGGGCCATCAGGGCCCGGCCAATGGCCAGCATCTGCTGTTCTCCCCCGGAAAGAGTCCCTGCCTGCTGCCATTCCCTTTCTTTCAGCCTGGGAAACCGTTCAAATATCCTTTCCATGTCTTTTTTTATTTCTTCCTTATCTTTTCGAGCATAAGCCCCCATCTTGAGATTTTCTAATACCGTGAGGTTGGCAAATATTCGCCGCCCCTCGGGCACCAGCGTAATGCCGCTTTTAACAATGTCCACCGTTTTCCAGCCGGTAATATCCTTACCCTCAAATATAATCTTCCCTGCTGAGGGGGTAACCAGCCCGCTTACTGCCCGCAGGGTAGTACTTTTCCCAGCCCCGTTGGCTCCCACCAGGGTAACAATTTTATTCTTGGGTACTTCCAAGCTGATTCCCTTCAGCGCGTGAATTCCACCGTAATATACTTCCAGGTTTTCTATTTTAAGCATTTGATTCCACCGCCCCGAGATAAGCTTCAATAACCCTGGGGTTATTTTGAATTTCAGTGGGAGTGCCTTGGGCAATGGTTACACCGTAATCCAGCACTGTTATCCGTTCACATATACCCATAACAACTTCCATGTGGTGTTCAATCATTAAAATAGTTAAATTGAACTGCTCTCGAATCTGCCGGATAAAATCCATCAGCTCCAATGACTCCTGTGGGTTCATACCGGCAGCCGGTTCATCCAATAAAAGCAGGCTGGGCTGGGTGGCCAGGGCCCGGGCAATTTCTAACCTTCTCTGTTTACCGTATGGCAGTGCCGCTGCCATTTCATGAGCAACGTCATCCAGCTCCACCTGACGGAGCAGTTCCATGCACTCTTCGTAATGTTCTCTGCGTGCCTTGATATACCGGGGCAGGCGCAGTACGGCATCCAGCGGGTTGGCCTTCAACCGCACGTGCTTTGAAATCATAACATTTTCTAAAACGGTCATAGAATTAAACAGGCGGATATTTTGAAAGGTCCGGGATATTCCTGCCTTGGTAATGAGGTCAGGTCGCATACCGGTAATGTCCTGCCCCTTAAAATATATTTTACCTTTAGTAGGTTCATAAACACCGGTAATCATGTTAAAAGCAGTAGTTTTACCAGCACCGTTGGGACCAATCAGCCCGATAATCTCACCCGCGTATATGTCCAGGGACAGCTCGGATACCGCAGTTAAGCCGCCGAATTTCATGGTGATACTGTCTGTAGAAAGTATTTTTCCCGCGCTCACCTAGCTGATCCCCCTTTCTCTATTCCTGGCCAGGCCCAGTTTATCCAGCAGCCAGTCCCAGTTAAATTCTTTTGTACCCATTAATCCCTGCCTGTAAAACAGAACAACTACCAGCAGGAGAATAGCAAATATCACCATCCGCATACCCGGAATGCCCGGGATGTCCATGCCTAAGATAGTCATGGGCCGCTCCACAAAGCGCAGCCATTCCATGGCAATGGTTATTATGATACCAGCAATCACTGAACCGGTGAGGCTTCCCATTCCTCCCAGGACAACAATGAGCAGGATCTGGAAGGTGAATAAGAATCTAAACATGGTGGGGTCAATGGAAGTAATTAAAAATGCCATCAGCGCCCCAGCTATACCGGCAAAAAAAGCACCTATGGTGAATGAAAGCATTTTATGCTTGAATACACTTACCCCCATGGCTTCTGCAGCTATTTCATTATCCCGGATAGCTTTAAAAGCATAACCCCAGCTGCTGTTAATTAAATTCTTTAATATAATTATAGTTATGATGCAGAAACTCCAGTAAAACAAGAGGCTTTTTTCACTGGGAATATTTTTCAGCCCCAGGGCACCGTTTGTAATACTGATAGTGTTAGTAACAATAATCCTGATAATTTCCGCAAAACCCAGGGTTGCTATGGCCAGGTAGTCATCCCGCAGTCTTAAAGCCGGGAAGCCAACCAGTATGCCAAATACCGCTGCGATAATACCACCCATGATGGTGGCAGGAATGATGGGCCATTCAATATTTTTAAGCCAAGGAACAATGGGCTCCATGTAGTAAATTAATTCTTTGCTTTCCGGGGACATGGTCAGTATAGCAGCGGTATAAGCACCCACACACATAAAACCGGAATGTCCCAGGGAAAACATGCCGGTAAAGCCCACCACCAGGTTCATACTGGCCCCCAGGATAACAAATATGGCCGCCAAATTTAAAATTCGCTTCTGAAAGGGGGATAAAACGCTGTCTCCCCAGTACAGAAAAACAGCAGTGACTAACAGGGTGGCAATGTTTAAAGCTATTTTTATATTTTTTCTTCCGTCCATCAGCTACACCTTCTCCACCACATGCTCGCCCAGGATCCCACCGGGCTTAAACAGCAGGATTAAAATTAGTACCACAAAAGCAAAGGCATCCCGGTAACCGGACAAATCAGGCATGAAACCAACCAGCATAACTTCTCCCATGCCCAGCAGGAATCCGCCAACCATGGCACCGGGAACACTGCCTATGCCACCCATTACTGCTGCAATAAAGCACTTCAAACCGGGAAATACCCCCATTAGGGGATCTATCTGCGGGTACTGCAGGCTCCACATGATACCGCCCACCGCTGCCAGGCCTGATCCCACAGCAAAGGTAGTAACAACCACTTTATTAACATCAACAGCCATTAAGCTGGCCGTTTCAAAATCCCTGGAAACAGCGCGCATGGCAATACCTATATTGGTCTTATTAACCACCAGGTTAACAGCTGCCAGAAGAACCAGGGTAATTAACGGTATAATAACGGCCAGGGACAGAAAAGAAATGCCACCCAGGTGGATATTCCAAACTAAATTTTCCGGGCGGGGAAAAGGCTTGGGACTGGCCCCAACCAGCACAATACCCAAGTTCTGCAGCAAAAAAGATACCCCAATGGCAGATATCAGTGCAGATATCCGGGGAGCATCTCTCAGCGGGCGGTAGGCTATTTTTTCGATACTCATACCCAGTATGGTTGTTAATAAAATTGCTAACAGAAAAGACAGCCACCAGGGCAGGGCAAATATCAGGATGCCGTAAAATGCAGCATAGCTGGCCACCATTAATAGGTCGGCATGGGCAAAGTTAATTAACCTAATAATCCCGTAAACCATGGTATAACCTATTGCTATCAGTGCATATAAACTGCCCAATGAAATGCCGTTAGCAATGTTTTGCAAAAAAGTTTCCAGCGTCATCTGCTAACCCCTCTCTACTTCCACATTTAGCATGATTGCTAATAGCTAATAACATGAATACTCCCCCCCTGCAGTAGGGAGGGAGTATGAAATTTTATTTAAAAACTAATTTTGCGGATCAACCTTGGCTTCGTAAACAAACTTACCGTCTTCTACCTTCTTGATAATAGCAGTCTTTGTGGCGTCACCGTTTTCATCGAGGGTAATAATACCGGTAGCACCCTTGAAACCGCTTGTCTTGGCCAGTTCTTCCTTAATTTTTTCATGATCGGTGGAACCGGCCCTTTCAATGGCATCCAATGCCAGCAGGTATGAGTCAAAACCTAAGGCAGCAAAAGCGTTAACCTGCTTATCCGGGTATTCTTTTTTGAATTCGTTTAAGAATGTTTCGGAAACCTCAGTTACAGGTTCTTCAGCAGTAAAGTGAGTGCTGAAATAAATGTCTTCTAAGTCACCAACACGGTTCAGGAATTCTTTAGCTTCCCATGTGTCGCCGCCCAGGATTGGAGCTTTAATCCCCAGCTCCCTGGCTCTTTCCACCAGGATACCGCATTCTGTGAAGTTGCCAGGTGCAAAAATTACGTCAGGATTCTTATCCTTCACTTCAGTGAGCTGTGCTGAGAAATCCTTGTCACCGGTGTTATAGTTTACCTTGGCCACAATGGCATTTTCATCACCGGTAAGCTCTTTGAAGGACTCCTCAAAATACTTGCTGAGACCAACAGAGTAGTCCTGCTGAACGTCCTGAATAATAGCAGCAGTTTTTGCACCCAAGGTATTAACGGCATAATTAGCCATTACAGTGCCTTGGAAAGGATCAATAAAGCAAACACGGAAGTAGTAATCATTGCCCTTAGTCACCAGCGGGTTAGTTGGTGAACAACCGATTACAGGAACCCCGGCCTCTTCAGCAACAGGACCGCCGGCCATGGACAGAGAACTTCCGTAGCTGCCGATGATAACGTCTACACCTTCATTCACCAGCCTGGCCACTGCATTGGCCGCTTCCTGCTTTTCACTCTTGTTATCTGCTACCACCAGTTCAACCTTTTTACCCAGCACTTCCGGGTATAGTTTATTCGCCAGCTCAATACCGTCCAGTGTCATTTCTCCGCCGGCAGCATTGATGCCGGTCAATGGTTCATAAACCCCGATTTTAATTACATCGGAGTCCTTGGCAGCATCCTCACTGCTGGCCTTTTCACCGCCACCGCCGCAGCCAACCAGTGCCACAGCTGCCAGCAGAACTGCAGCCATAAGTGCTAGAAATTTCCTGACCTTCATTACCACAACTCCCCCTATTTATGTTTCTTTTTCGTATGTACCTGGCCGGCCTTTGTCCACTCAGCACGGATACATATCTTTATAGGGTAAACTACCACTTTTTATAATAAAAAGCAATTAACAAAATTCTAAAATTAGAGCATTTTCTGTTGATATCTTCACAATGCTTATTCTTAGCAGCATTTTCTAATTTTGTTTTAATAATTTACTTCTTGACAAACGCCGCATTACGTGTACAAAAGTCTATACACAGCGTACATAATTGCAGTAAAACAAAAACCTTCGGTCTTATCACCGCCAAGGTATTTACTCTGCTGTTCTTTTGATTTGCCGGCTATCGTTTCCCCGGTAAATACCTTGCAGGCGTCAAAACATATACTTTCTTAATATGAAAAAAAGTGCCTTCGAATTGAAGGCACTTTTCTTACCTGGCAGATTCCACAACTATTTTCATAACTTCATTTAAAAGGCGCTGAAATTTAACCTGTGACTCATGAAATTCTTTAATAAGAGGGTTGTCCAGCATTTTCAGTTCGGCCTGCTCGATGGCCTTCATGTCCCCGGGGGTGAGCTGGCCCTCCTGCTGTTTCTTATGATTCTGAGCCTGCAGCTTGTTGAACTCTGCCAGAAGCTGCATGGATTCTTCATTTTCAAACATTACTTCCTGCTTGCTTTTTACCTCTTTGTACTCGTCAGTTTTAGTGATCAGAGTCCCCAGTTCCTTGGCCTTTTGTTTTAATTCTTCACTGATGGTGATGTCTTTCATTGCCAATCCTCCCTAAAATATTTATTTATCTAATGAGCGCTTAGAGCCCAATGATAGCACTTTGCTTAACCAGCTACTTCGTCCCTTATTTCCATAGACTTTCTAATATCCAGGTTCATCAGCCACTCAATACCAAATTTCATTAATTCAACGTCATCATTCTTAATTTTTTCCACCACATCCGCCGGAACAGAAAACTTCTCTATAAAGCTGCTGTTAAAGATGTACTGGCGAAAACTATCCAGGTCGTAGCTGGCCATGAAAAACATCTTCTTAATATGCTTGTCAATGCTGGGCAGACCGGTAAATTTAAGTTTTGAAGGTATTTCTTTAAATGCACTATCCATTTTTTCGTATACGTCTGCCCCCTGGTTTTTAGCCCATTCATCTGCTGTCCATTCCCTGTCTTCATCTAAGCCCCGGCAGAAAGAGCTGTCAAAACAAAAGCCGTACAAGTTTTCTCCCCTGATGTCCACCGGGGCCATTCTGCAGGACCAGGGCCGGTCCTCGTATACCCTGCAGCCGTTTTCAGTAACAAAGGGGCACTTTCTATCATCATCTTCGTTCATTTTTATTATTACAAGGGGAAAACTCCAGGATCCTGTATCTATCACCCTGGCATACCTGGCTAAAAAATCCTGGGAGTACATCTTAAGGCTGTTTTTTAATCTCAACACATCGTAAGGAGTAAGAAAAATATTAATATCCCGGCAGCAGGTATTAAAACACTCCAATCCCGGGTGGCAGGAAAATTTGAACTTTTCTTCAGCACTGAATGTATAAGCCGCCATTTATCATTACCTTTCTTTGTTACTTTTTGCGCAAACCCATTTGTTTTTCTATTCGACACTTTTACTTTAATACCTTTTAAAAATATTTAAACAGGTAATGATACAGGTAGGAGGTGGCTATAGTTGGATTTAAAGAGAATTAAAGACAAAATACACTGGGAACTTAACCTGGAAAGGGAATTTTACCAGGAACGAAAATGTGGTTACAGCTTTGTGATTGATGTCTATGAAGGCAGGCCCTTTTTGGCTTTATACCGCATGACTCTAAACTACAGCAGTACTACCCCGCTGGACATACAGCCTCCAGTGGAAATGATGGTTAGAGCTTTAATACCCCAGGCAGGTGCTGTTATTCATTACGGCTTATATCATATAGACAGCAGCATCAGGAACTGGATCGAAGAAAATACCTCCTGATTGCCTCCACCAAATCTTCAGCCGCTAATCTTTTCTCTAAATAAGGTAAAATAAAATGTGTTGAAAGCTGGGCAGTCATGACATGCATTAAATTTTAAATTTTCAACCCCGGGGTATGTTTCCATAATTTCATTGATAGAAGGGGCATCTTTTAGCATGGCAAAAAAATTCCAACGCTGACTGTTCATCAATTTCTTTAAAATTATCCACGCAGATCCTCCTTGCTATTGCTTAATTTTTACTAGCATTGCCAAATGTGCCTTTTCTATATAAGTGGTTCTTTTAATTTGCCGGCTATCGTTTTCTCCGGTAAATACCTTGGCTGAATAATAAAAAAACCTGACCCTTTTGGACCAGGTTTATTTTAAGAATTCCAGCGAACGAATGCGAAATTCTATATTATCTTTTTCAAAAACTTTAACCCCTTTAGCTTTACCTTCCTTTACCGTCTGCACACCATCAACAAAACACAGCGGCGGGAAAAGTACACACCACCAGTTGTGACCCTTTCCTTCTCCAATTACCACCCTCAGTGCCTGGTAATTTCCTGCCGGCAGGGTGATATCGCCGTATGTTTTGGTGGGAAAAGGGTACCTGCCCAGCGCCACTTTCACCTCATAATCTTTCCCTGCCCTGGCAATTTCCCTTTCTGCAATTTCTTTAATATCATCCATGCTGTTCTCTGTAACAATCACCGCATCTTCTTTATTATCAACATGGGCAAACCTTTCTTTCATTTCTTTTATCACCGCATCCCTTACCTGCAGTTTTAAACTTTGGTCCTCAATTGTATTACTGTTGGCAATAACGTGAAACCTAATTAATTCTTTAGCATACTGCTGCTGAATATAGTAATTATATGTAATTCCACATAAAGATAAGGTAAACACCAGCACAGCTAAAATCCATTTTACATGCTTCATTTAAAAACACCCCATAACCATTACTAATTAATTAGTAATAGTATGGGGCGTTATCGTCATTTTTATACATTAAAAAAGCCAATTTTAACTAAAAATGACATTATATTTCCTACTACGGCCAATACCAGCAGGCAGTAAAAAATTGGAATATACTTGGCCAATTTTACTGCTCTTTCTTCTGTCAGTCTCTTATTTATTAAGTACCTGCCAACCATGAATATAAGCAGGGGTACAGCAGCAATAAGGAAAAGCGTGCTTTCCCCGGCTTTCCACAGGCCGATCTGCCCCAGCATGCTGCCCAGGGCTTTTATGGTCACCATTAAAATAAAGTGTTTTTTTACCCGCTTAAATGTTTCTTTCTTTGCCTCACTCCTGCTTTCCAAAACCCCTCACCTCTTTTTCAAAACATTTATACTATTATACGATACCCTGGGTAAAAATTAAATTGCCGTTTGTTGCATTGACAAATAATATGGTTTATAATGGAAAAAATACTTAAAATTACACGGCGAGGTGTTTTGCAGCATGGCTGACAATCAGGAGTTTGAGCTGGAGATTACCGAAAAGGCCTCCCAGCTGCTGGAGGAATTTGCGAAAAAAATTAACAAACCCCAGGAAGAGGTAATTGAATATGTGCTGGCTGAATTTCTGCAGAACCAGCTGGGATCAATTCAAAGAATAGCTAAAGAAACTGACCAGCCGGTGAACGAACTGGTAAGCAGGCAGTTTGAGAAAATACTGGAAACTTTAAATAACAAAGTATAATTTGAATGATATAAAGGGCGCTTTAAGCGCCCTTTACTGCTGTCATTTATATTTATTGTTTGGATATTATAAATGGTTGAGGTAAAATGATAGTATATTTTTATTAAGCAGGAGGCAGCTATGGCAAAACTTGAACTAATAGCTACAGCAGCTTTTGGTTTGGAAGCAGTAGTAGCACAGGAACTGAGAGCCTTAGGATATGACAACCTGCAGGTTGAAAACGGGAAGGTAACATTTATCGGAAATGAAGAAGCCGTCTGCCGTTCCAACCTCTGGCTGCGCACTGCCGATCGAGTTTTGTTAAAAATGGGCCAGTTTAAAGCCACCACCTTTGAAGAACTTTTCCAGCAGACCAAGGCTTTACCCTGGCCGGAATGGATTCCACCGGATGCTAAATTCCCTGTAGTGGGCAAATCAATTAAATCAAAACTGTACAGCGTTCCTGACTGCCAGGCAATTGTAAAAAAAGCAGTGGTAGAAAAAATGAAAGAAACTTACGGTATTGACTGGTTTAAAGAAACCGGGCCGACATACAAAATAGAAGTAGCACTGCTGAAGGACGTGGCTACTTTAACCATTGACACCAGCGGGGCTGGCCTGCATAAAAGGGGTTACCGCAAACTTACCGCCAAAGCCCCGTTAAGAGAAACGCTGGCAGCTGCCATGATTATGCTCAGTTACTGGAATGAGAACAGGAGACTGGTTGATCCCTTCTGCGGCTCCGGCACTATACCCATTGAGGCAGCAATGATAGGACAGAACATCGCACCCGGTCTTTCCAGGAGTTTTGCCGCCGAGGAATGGCCCTCCATACCAAAAGATATGTGGCAGAAGGTTCGCCGGGAAGCCCAGGCCAGCATTAAGTACAACCAGCCCTTAAATATACAGGGATATGACATTGATAAAGAAGTTTTAAGCCTGGCCCGCTATCATGCCAGGGAAGCTGGCGTTGATGAATTTGTAACTTTTCACCCCCGGGACATTGCAGACTTCAGCACTAAAAAGAAGTACGGCTGTATTATCTGCAACCCCCCTTACGGTATGCGTCTAAGCGAGATACACCAGGTGGAAAAAATTTACCAAATTATGGGCAGGGTGTTTAAACCACTGGATACCTGGTCCATATATGTATTAACATCCCACGAAAATTTTGAAAAGCTTTTTGGACGGAAGGCTGATAAAAGGCGCAAGCTGTATAACGGGCGTATCAAGTGCCATTATTACCAGTACTTCGGCCCAAAGCCGCCTTCCAAATAAAAAATATGCAAGGAGAGAACAAAAATGAAAAAGGATGTCAGCTACAACCAATATGCCGGGGAATTTTTAGAACAGCTCCCCAGGGGTGCCTTCCTGACGGTAAAAGATGGTGAGAAACTTAATACTATGACCATAGGCTGGGGAACAATTGGGTATGTGTGGCGAAAACCTATAATGCTTGTGGCTGTAAGGTATTCCCGCTATACATACCAGCTGCTGGAAAAGGCCAAGGAATTTACCGTCAGCGTACCTATAAAAACCGATATGAAAAAAGAATTGGCTTTCTGCGGGACAAAGTCAGGCCGCGATATAGATAAATTTAAGGAATTAGGGCTGACTGCCGAGCCGGGTAAAGTGGTAAACACACCCGTTATTGGCCAGTGCGACCTCCATTATGAGTGCCGGGTTGTTTACCAGCAGGCCATGGAACCGGCTGCGGTGTCAGAAAGTATTCATAAAGACTGCTATCCTAAAGGGGACTTCCATGTTCTTTACTATGGTGAAATAGTGGCCAGCTACATAAAAGAGTAAAAAAAGCTTCGGTCTATCACCTAACTGGATATAAAAAATGGTGGGCAGTGCTAGTAAACACTGCCCACTTCTATGTTAATGGAGGCGAGGTAATAGAAGCAAACTGCTTCTAAAAATAGCTACCCTCAGGTAAACCATGAACCTCTGCTGTTATTTCCCCCGCAGCAGGAAGAGCTGCTTTTTTCTTTGGTGTCCTTACTCCCACAGTAGGGACATTGCACTTCACCTGGTTTAAATAAGGAATATTTTACTAAAAATTCTTTTCCACAGCTTCGACAGGAATATTTTACCTCGGACATTTTTCTCCCCCCCCGTTTAACTTTTATCATTTTTCTGCTGCAACCTGCGGTACCAAATAGAATGACGGTGCCGGGCATATTCTTTATCCACCATGCCGGTGAACATGCTGGGCAGAAGCGGGCGGTTGGCTTTAAAAAGAAAGGCTGCCAGGTGACCCACAATTCCCAGTATAAGCAGCATGGTTGCAGCATTGTGAACAGCGCTAACAGCAGTCAGCGTGTTCATTTCTAAACTAACAGCCGGGAGATTTTTTAATACCTTTATAATACCGGTAATAATGATAAGAATAAGCATTACGGCAATGTACGCATAAGCAAGCCTCTGCTCAGCCAGGTACTTGTCACTTTCCGGCTCTTCTCCCCCGGTAAGCATAGCCTTTATAATCTGGTAAGATTCTTTAAAATCACCTCTCCGGGGCAGGATGGAAAACTCTTTCCTGATTAAGTGATACACAATGTGATAAGCCACTGCAAAGATCAAAACAATGGCAGCAATATAGTGAATTAACAGGGTAACGGAAAAATCAGATGTCCACGCCAAACCAGGCAGCTGGTCTATTTTATAGCGCTTGTAAACCGGCATCTGTCCAAAACCGCTGAAAATACACAGGAAGGTAGAAATAGCCACTGACCAGTGCACAAAACGAACCGAAAGGCTGTGGCGTTTAATTTTTTCCACTCTACTCACCACCCTTCATCTTTTTATAAGCGGTGTACCCTGCCAGTGCCGCTCCAGCAACGGGTGCCACCAGCATACTGGTGAGTAATCCGTTGGCAGTATCCAAGTAGTTCCCTACATTTACCGGCATCAGCGGGTATCCAGGCGCCTCGGGATTGGGTTGCCCGGCCTTTTGTTTGGCCAGCTGCTGGTGAATTTTTTCAAAGGGTACCTGGGACACGTATAAAGTTGATGTGCCGCCGTTTTCATTTTCACCGTAAATGTAACCACCAATTTCTTTGGCCCGCTCCTTGGCCAGCTGCTTAATTTCTTCCCTAGGACCAAAAGTAATTGCCCCACGCGGGCAGCTTTCCACACAAGCCGGAACCTGCCCCTTTTTGATCCTGTGATAGCAGAGGTCGCATTTATACATCACCCCACCGCCCAGGTACTGGGGAGCTACCTTCATATACAGTCCTACCCCTGCCTGGCGGGCAGGAATCCCCCATGGACAGACAGTGCGGCATTTCGCCCCTCCAAAACACAGATCATGGTTAATCACCACTGGTCCCTCCGGGGTTTTTCCCTGGGCCCCAAAGGGACAAATGTTGGCGCAGGGCGGGTTATCACAGTGCATGCACCTTCTGGGAATATGCACTTCCACTTCCCGGCCGTTATGTTCAACAGTAACTTTCTGAACTGTGGTCCAGTTGTAAGGAGTTAACCGGTTAGTTAACTGCTTTTTATCCTGCCAGTCTTCCTTTTTCTTATGCGGCCAGTAATAGTTTATTTCCTCAGAAGGTACAGGCTTGGGAAATTTTGATTTGTTTTCCTGTCTGCAGGCAGTTACGCAGGCCGGTACTTTCAAGTGAGAGCAGCCATCACACTTGGTAAGGTCAATAATTGTCCCGTACTGCACCCCCTTACCAGCACCTGCAGATGCATGTGCAGGTTTATTCAGCCCGGACATAATTACTGCCGCTGCCGCACCGGAAACAGCCGAACGCTTTAAGAATTCTCTTCGTGATAGTTTAGACATATACTTACCCCCAATCGAGGTGATATTTGTTTATACCTATACCCCTATGGGTATTGTTTACTGAAATACTATCACAGTCATACCCACTCGTCAATATTGCTGATAAAATTTTTTCATAATAAAAATTTGACAATATATTATTAATAATTTAAACTAAATACCGTACGGGGTATGTTAGGAGTGATTAAAATTGAGCGATTTGCTTGACAAAAACGAGGATATGAAAAAAGACTTGATGTCCAGGTTAAAAAGAATTGAAGGCCAGGTTCGCGGAGTTCAAAAAATGATTGAAAACAACAGGGACTGCGGGGAAATAGTAGTCCAGCTTGCCGCCATTAAAGCGGCAGTTAACCGTGTTGGTTTTACTGTTTTAGCCTGCCACCTAGCCGGCGGGATAAAAGAAGTCATTGAAAAAGATGAAGATATAGCAAAATGCATGGATGAATTTATGACTGTGTTGAAAAAATTTTCCTAGTAACATTTGCCCCTTTTCCTCCGGCTGCATAAAGTGGTTAGAACCTTTTTAAAATGAAAGGCTCTACCCACTTTAATTTTATATATTCCTGCGGTATCCTGCTTTCCTGTTCGTCCTCCTGCCGGCAGCCAGCACCCCGGTAATAATTAGAATTATTAATCCCCACTTTAATACCGGGTTGGCAGCAAAAAAGTGTTCATAGGTGGGGTCACCGGTAATCATTTTTCCGGCGGTAAATGCCAGTATTCCAGCTCCAATATATATAATGACCGGGTATTTGTTCATCAGGCGGGAAATTACAGTGCTGCCCCAAATAACAATGGGAATACTAATTAGAAGACCTAACACCACCAGCAAAAAAGACCCATGAGCAGCACCGGCAACTGCCAGAACGTTGTCCAATCCCATGGCTGCATCTGCTATAACAATTGTCCTTACAGCTTCAAAAAGAGACCTGGCCGGTTCCACCTCATGCTTTTCTTCTTCCACCAGAAGTTTATAAGCCACCCAAACCAGCACAATACCTCCGGCCATTAATAAAAACGGAATCTGCAGGAGTTTAACTACCAGTATGGTAGTAATTATCCTTATCAGCACTGCCCCGGCAGTCCCGTATATAATTCCCTTCCTTTGATTTTTGGGAGGTAAGTTGCGAACAGCCATGGCAATTACAATGGCATTATCCCCGGCCAGCACCAGGTCGATACCTATAATTATCAGCAGTGATGTAATAAACTCAATTGAAAATATTTCCAAAGTAACACCCCTATATTATTATTTGTAATAAAAATTCCAATAACCAATGTAAAGTATAGCAGAATAGTAAAAAAAAAAAAATCATAACTTGTAAACAATATTATAAGTTATAACATTTTGTGTTAATAATTGTTAGGTAAAAGCTTTATTACTAGGGGTGAGTTCATTGTCCAAATCGTGCTGGCTTTGCGGCAGCATTTCAGAAACAATTAATGATGTTAAAAGCCCAATTTACTATCACTGCCCGGTATGCGATTTAATCTTTATTGATGATGAATATATTTTAAGTCCCCGGGAAGAAAAAAAAAGATACACCCTGCATGAAAATACCCGTGAAAACCAAGGATACGTAAAATTTCTTACCGGGTTTATAAATGAAGCTGTTAAACCTTACATGAAAAATATAAAAACCGGGCTGGATTTTGGATGCGGCCCCGGCCCAGTTTTAAGCCAGCTGCTGACAGAAATGGGCATTATCATGGAATATTATGACCCTTATTTTTATCCAGGTGTATATTTTTCTTATAAAAAATACGATTTAATTACCTGCACCGAAGTTTTGGAGCATGTGCGAAAGCCAAGGGAAGTAATTAATTTTTTTCAGGAACACCTTAACAGCAGAGGTATACTGGCGGTAATGACATTATTTCACAACAACAATAACTTTAAAAAGTGGTGGTACAGGCTGGACCCTACACATATCTGTTTTTACAGCCCAAGGACATTTCATTGGATAGCAAAAAAATATAACCTGGAAATTAAGTACATTAACGACAAAAATATTTGTGTTATGCAAAATAATGTTTAAAGCATTACAATCTTGACCTTGTACCGCACCCGTTCTATACTTAAAACGTCTAACTTTTTCTTACCCTGTCAATTATAGCAGCCAAGATATTCGGCAAATTTTCAATAACTAATGAAAGAGTGATTTATAAATGGAAAAACAGCAGTTAAAAAGAGAAGGATTTGGAACCAGTCTCGGTGTTATAGCCGCCACCCTAGGCTCAGCGGTAGGTTTAGGCAACATCTGGAAATTTCCTTACATGGCCGGAGATAACGGTGGAGCGGCATTTATTTTTATTTATTTAATCAGTACCTTTTTTGTGGGGCTGCCGATAATGATTTCTGAATTTATTATCGGCCGGCGGTCTAACCGGGCAGTAGTGGGAGCCTTTAAAAAACTGGCTCCAGGAAAGCCGTGGTTTTTAACCGGTGTCTCCGGTATGATATCAGCAATTTTAATTATGTCTTTTTACACTACAGTGGCCGGATGGGTATTTGCTTATGCCTTCAAAGCCATTACAGGCGGCTTAAATGTGACAACTAAGGAAAGCGCTGTTCAAGCATTCAACAGCTTGGCCGGAAGTGTATGGACTCCTCTTATCTGGCAGTGGCTGGTTATTGCACTGGCCAGTGTAATAATTATTGGCGGGGTGCGCGGCGGCATTGAAAGGATTACCAAAACCTTACTACCTATATTATTTATTCTTCTGGTGGCCTGTGATATCAGGGCCTTAACGCTGTCCGGCGCATCCGCAGGTTTGGAATTTTTATTTAAACCTGATTTTAGTAAAATAACAGCCATGTCAGTATTAATGGCCTTAGGGTTATCTTTCTTTAAATTATCGGTGGGAGTCGGAACCATGACCACCTACGGCAGTTATATAGGTAAAGATGAAAGCCTTCCAGGCACAGCAGTAAAAGTAATGTTCTCTGATATTCTGGTATCTATTTTGGCTGGTGTAGCCATTTTCCCAGCAGTATTTTCTTTTGGTTTTCAGCCGGAATCCGGCCCTCCGCTGCTTTTCTTTACCATTCCCATGGTTTTTAATTCTATGCCCCTGGGACAGGTCTTTTTAGCAGTGTTCTTTATATTATCATCCATTGCCACCATCGGGGCCATGCTTTCCCTGCTGGAAGTGCCGGTTTCTTACCTCCACGAGGAGAGAAACTGGAGCAGGAAAAACGCCACCATTGCCAGCGCTTTAACCATTGCAGCCCTGGGCTGCACTGCTACCCTGTCAAACAGTGCGCTGGCAGACTTTACCATTTTTAATAAAAATATGTTTGACCTTATGGACTTTGCATCATCCAATGTATTAATGCCAGCTGCCGGTATTTTTATAGCCTTATTTGCCGGTTACAAGTTGGGTCCAAAGGTTGTTTACGAGGAAGCCACCAATAATGGCAAGCTGGCCAACCGCCCCTTAGTTAGTGCTTACCTGTATATTGTTCGCTTTATAGCTCCCGCCGCCATTATAATTGTTCTCTTAAACGGCCTTGGTATTATAAAGTTATAATTATGCAAAAACTAACCCCCGTCGGATACGGCAGGGGTTGTTTCACACATGGGCTTCTGACTCTTTAGGGAGTTCTTTATTTTTTTTCTCCTGTTCACTGCCGTAATGGTTTGTTCCCCATACACCCAGCAGTATTAAGCTTCCTCCAATGAGCTGCCAGGTTCCGAGATGCTCACCGTTAAAAATCACACCAGCCAAAACTGCTATTACCGGTGTAAGATTTAAAAACACCGTAACCCTGGGAGCAGGCAGCTGGGACAATGAATAGTTGAGCAGGAAAAACGCCACAACTGAAGACAGCACCCCCAGGTACAAAAGCCCGGTAACTACCGGCAGCTGCTGTAAACCTGCAGCATAATTGTCAAGTTGATCGTACCAAAAGCTCTGAACCAGGCCCACAGTGTTAAACACCACTGCCCCCAGCCACATCATTACAAAGGTGATGTCTACGGGAGTATATTTTTCGGCAGCCCGGCGGGAATAGATGCTGTAAAAACCACCGGCCAGTACCGCTCCAAAGAGAAAAAATACTCCCATTATGTGCTCCCAGGGAGCAGCAGCCCTGCCGGCTGAACTGCCCACTACCATAAATGCCACACCAGCCACAGCAGCGCTGATAAATAAAAACTGCCTGCTGGTGACTCTTTCTTTTAAAATAAAATATGATAAAACAGCTACCACCACAGGAACCAGGGAAATAATCACCCCGGATTCAGATGCAGTTGTGTATTTTACCCCGTAAGTCTCGCAGGTAAAATATAAAACTGGCTGCCAGACAGCAACCTTTAATAAATCTGGTAAACTTGATAATTTAATATTAAGTTTAATTACCTGCAGCCATGCCAGTGCACTTAAAACCAGGGCCGCCAAGGCAAACCTCAGGCCTATCAGCTGGAACGGCAGCAGATATGACAGTACCACCTTAGTAAAAAGAAAAGAAAAACCAAAAATAACGGCCATCACCATGGCCGCCAGTATCGGGTATGCCTGCTTGCCAGTCATTGTTCATCACCTTAATTTAAATTATCTAACCTTAATTATAAATTCAAGCCGGCATATTAGCAATTAAAATAAAACCAGGTGGCCGTTTTGGACCACCCTGTAATTATTTAAAAAATTATATAATTCCATAATATTAATCTAATTAATTATCAAACTTTAATACTCCTAAAATGATAAACGGCAGACATAAAATAAATATTACCCAAAGCAGACCTGCGTCCACGCTATCACCTCCCTTTTACTTGTTTATTCTATAACAAGGTAATAAATACCTGCTGAAAATCATTAATTTTCGCTATTTTCTATTATTTAAAAAATCTTTTTATTTTAATTTTCATGGCAGCACCTCTCTTTTTAATCTTCTACTTTTTGAACATACTTTCTATGCAAAAAAATAACGTGTACCCCTTCTAGGTACACGTTTATCGTTCTTCATCTCCAGGCAGCAGCTTTCTTCTAAACTTATCAAACCAGCCGTCAGCTTTATCGCTGCTCTGCTTTGGTTCTATTAGGATTTCCCTGTTTCCGTCCTTCTTCCAGTACTTTTTCTCTCCGTTCATTTCCATATAAGCTTCTTGAACATCTCTACCTGTGCCGTCCATCTCTCTCCTGGCATAAAAACGGAATGTTTTTACTTTTATGTCTCCATCATTGTCAAATGAGTGCAGGAAACTGTCTGGGTAATTTACGGGGAACATGTGATTGAAATCTGAAAATATCCTGCGCTGGATTTTTTCCATTGACCTTTCAAAATCCTGCATAATTTTCCACATGTCATTCATAACTTCATGCCCCCCTTTCCTTATTTTGTAAATAATTTTGCCATAAGACAACCTCTTTTTGCAAGTATGTTAAAAATTATATGCTGTGATTTTTTATATATTTCAATTATTTTTATTGAATATAATTTAAATTTCTAAATAATACGCCTTTTCTCCATATTTTACAAAGAAAATATAGCCATATATATAACTTAAAAAATCTCTAAACCATTTCCATAAATACAATATCCAAGCTGCTCCTGGCTTTTTATATAAAAAAATGGGTAAACGCTTTACGTCTACCCATTTTTTATATTAGCAGCCCAGTTATTTTAATATTTAACTTCTTAATTTTAATGTTAATTTGTTGCCGCCTTTAAAGGAATAAAACATCCAGTTACCTTGGTTGATCTGCTCCCTGGTTTTCTTCAAGTATTTACCTTTCAGGTTTTTGCGTATATCAGATATATCCACCGATACTATGTCTCTGCCGCTTAGTTTTTTAGCTTCACCTGCTCTGCGGTTGATGGTACTGACCAGTTTTCTCAACTTACGGTTATTTTTTTTCAAATTTATCCTCTCCCTTACTTTATTATTTTCAGCTTTTTAAATACATTTCATTAAATTAAGTATCTTAATATTATGAAATTACAGTATATTTAACATGCGGTTAACATGCTTGTTAAATAATTCTCTAATTGCGGTAAAAATACCTCCTAAAAATAATATATTTTTTGACTTTTTGTAATAGTTCCCTAATTCTAAATCATAGCTGCCGCACATATGATAAGCGTCCACAATCAAGAGTGGACGCTTATCAGTTCCAAGTCTTTTAACATTTTAATATCCTGCTCCACAGATCGGCCGTAAGTTGTCAGGTAATCACCTGTTATGGCCGCATTGGCCCCGGCTAAAAAAGCCAGCGGTTGAAGGTCTCTTAAGCCCGTTACCCTGCCCCCTGCCAGTCGAATTAATTTATCAGGCATAACAAAACGAAAAACTGCTATAGTTTTTAAAATTTCAAGGGGTGGTAGTACCTCCTGGCCTTCCAGCGGTGTTCCGGGTATGGGGTTTAAAATATTGATGGGTACCGAATCGGCATCCAGTTCCCTGATTTCATAAGCCATCTTTAAACGATGTTCAGGAGTTTCTCCCAGTGAAATAATACCCCCGCAGCAGATATTTAACCCCGCCTGCTTGGCTGCCCGGATAGTATTAATTCTGTCTTCATAACTGTGGGTTGTGCAGATCTTGGGGTAGTATGTACTGCAGGTTTCAATATTGTGGTGATACATCGTTATCCCTGCTTCTTTTAAAAGCCGGGCCATTTCCTTGTTAATGACACCCAGGGAAGCACAGAGTTTCAACCTGGTCTTTTGCTTAATTTTCTTAATAATATCCAGCACCTGGTAAAACTCTTCCCAGCTGGGGCCATATCCGCTGTTTACAAGGGAAAAACGGTGAACCCCCTGCTGTTCCGCCCGGACTGCCTTTTCAACAATGCCCCGGCAGTCCAAATAATTTATTTCTTCAGCTGGTGTGTTGTAATGAATCGATTGGGCACAAAATGCACAGTCTTCAGAACAGTTACCAACTTTACCAGCAGCAATTGAACACAGTTCTACCCTGCTTTCGTTAAATTTCTTTGTAATCTTATTAGCTGCCAGCAGAAGCTCTAATATCTCATCGTTGTCAACAAAAAGCAGCGGCCGGACCTCATCATAAGATAAAATTTTCCCATTCAGTACCTGTTCAGCTAACTTATGTATTATGGACATTATCTAATCACCCTACGTTAACCTTTATATTTAGTTGGTTAACAAATATTGTACAGTAATACTCGCAAAAAATAAATAAAAGATAACACCGTAGAGCAATTAAAATGGTTGAACATTAAACTGATAAAGGGCACATTTTACGGCCCGTTTCGATAAATACAAGAACTGCAGGTTTTAACGCCGCAGTTCTTGTATTTATTACTTTCTCTGGAGATGGCGCATTGAGCCATATTACCGAATTCTGTTTCAAACACTGGATATTTATTAACATCTGTAAAGTAATAACGCTCGGTGGCGTAGGCATGGACCTTGCGGAATACCCCTTGCACTTCACCGTTCTTATTTATAAGCACAGCAGCATTGTGAATAATACCGGTTATTTTCCCCTTTGGCAGATAATCTGCGTGCTTTGGACCGCAGCCTGGCGCACCATACTTTCAGCTTTAATCTAAATTAGCCTTTTTATCACCCAGTACACAATCCATCTGTACTAAACCAATGTTAACATTTCTGGTCATAGCGTGCCCCTTTTCATTTAAACTGCCAAGTTACCGGCAGCCTTAACTCTGATTTTGGTAGCATTGCCAGGCATATAAGCCAGTGGTACATCATCAATTTCTACAATTTCAATGGTTGCGGGGTCGGCCCCAGCTTTGACAGCTTCTTCTATTGCCATATCTTTGGCCATTTTCAGAGCACCTTCCCTACCCAATTCGTCAATGGAAAAAACCCGTTCAATTTGCCCGCTCACCTGGGCAATTGCGGAACCAATGGCGTTAGCCACATCATAGTGTTCCGGTCGCAGCACCTCTGATGCTCCCACCAGTTCATCCGGCAGTATTACACTGCCACCGCCCACCAGTATTACTGGTATGGGTTCAGAACTGGTCTTCATGCGGTCAACTACTTCCTCCGCCATAGAAACAATCTTTTTGTAAGTCTGCTTCAGCATATCTTGGTTTAAGTCTTTAACCTTAGTTACATCCCCAATGGCTGCCTTACCCAGGGCAGTTACCACGTCTGTGGTTGTTAAAGTATTACCACCAAATACTAGGCCTGCTTCGGTAATCCTGTAGCCTACACTGTCAGGTCCTATGGTTATACCCTCACTGCCTTCTCTAACAACAGTCCCGCCACCCAGGCCAATGGAAATGAGGTCGGGCATACGGAAATTGGTGCGCACGCCACCTATCTCTACAGCTATTGATGATTGTCTGGGGAACCCGTTAACCAGTACTCCAACGTCCGTTGTGGTCCCCCCAACGTCTACCACCAGAGCATTTTTGTGTTTAGTCAGAAAAGATGCACCCCGGATACTGTTGGTGGGGCCACAGGCAATGGTTAAAATGGGGTAGCGAACAGCATAGTCCACCGACATCAATGTGCCATCGTTTTGTCCGAAGTATATCTTGGCATCGATGCCTTCTCTTGCCAAGGCATCTTTAAAACCTTCAGCGGTGGTGCGGGCCACATCCACCAGAGCTGCATTTAACACTGTAGCATTTTCCCGTTCCAAAAGGCCAATGCTACCGATCTCATGGGACAGCGATACCGGAATATCTCCCAATTCTTCCTTAATAATTTCTGCTGCTCGTTTTTCATGGTCTGTAGACACTGGGGCAAAAACTGAAGTTATGGCAACAGAGTCTGCCACTCCCTTAACCTGCTTAGCAATATCACGAATTGCTTTTTCATCCAGTGGAGCAATTTCCCGACCGTCAAATTCGTGGCCACCGCCAACTAAAAAATACATATTGCCAATGGCTTCTTTAAGGTCTTGGGGCCAACCGGTTAGGGGTTTAATCGCCCCGGTGGCCGGCAATCCGATGCGGATAACCGCTACTTTATTTAGTCTTTTGCGCTCTACCACTGCATTGGTGCAGTGGGTTGTACCCAACATTGCATATTTTATCTCACTTCTATCCACTTCTTTTTGATTTAAAACCAAAGAAATAGCGTTATAAATACCGCTTGTTACGTCAGCAGTGGTAGGAGTTTTAGCCTTAGCTATGGGTACCAGGTTTTTATCTAGTATAACGGCATCAGTATTGGTGCCACCTACGTCAATGCCAATTCTGTAACTCATTACTTGTCCCCCCTCTTGTTCATAACACGTTCTTCCACCGGAATATAATCTATGTCATAACCGAAATAACGCGGTCCTACAGTTGCTATACCTTTCTCTGTACGCCATTTAGAATTACATGGTATACCAATTACCACACATCTAGCTCCGTACCGTAAGCCTTCAGTGGTAATGGGATGTGCTGTTTCACTGTCTAACACTGCAATTAAATCAGGCACTGTGGCCAGCACCTCTTCTTCAGTACGAGCTATTAAATGCTCGTTTTGGAAATTCAATGTAAGGGTTTTGCCCTTGTAGCTATCTATACCAATGAGTTTACTTTCGCCCCGGGCAAAACCGCCTACAGTACGTCTGGATACATCACTGATTTTGCCTCGGAACAATTCGTATCCCCCGGTAATATCCAACACAGCTTTAATGGGATCCACTTTTTTTGCCTTTGCCCCCCGGATGGCTTTACCTATCTCTTCGGTTAAAGTGATAATGCCGTGAATACCTGCTGATTTAAGTTGGTTCCCTTTCATGGGATAAATGGCCAGCATAACTGATCCACCCATCACCACAGTAGCACTTCTAGCCAATTTTTCAGTCCAAACATTGTCTACGGTGTTTAGCATTAAATTATTTCCTTTTTCATCACATATCACCATGGGGGTAGCTGATACATCATTCAAGTGGAATGTAACCATTTGTAGTTCCGGAAAAGCACGACCCATGCCATCAGTATCAACCACCGGTATGCCTAACCTGGCGGCCAATGCCAGCGGAATCATGGAATTTACACCACCGGCTTCAATTGGAATGGTGGCATAAATCTCTTGGCCCAGGTAGTTTTTCAAAGTATTAAAAGCACCAATAACCTCTTCTCCGCTGGGTACTTTCTCTACCATAACTGTTGGTGCACCCATCATTGCTGTGGGGACAACCAGTGCATCATCGGGTACTTCGTCTGCCTCCAGCAGTGTAATTGGTCCGAATTCTTCTACTGCTTGAATAGCCATCAGTTTACCGATATAAGGATCACCACCGCCGCCGGTACCCAGTAACGCTGCACCAATGGCGATGTCTTCAATGGATTGAATATCTAGTTTGCGCATTAACTTATCCCTCCTAAAAGACAGTACAAAAAACCTAGCACCTTAAAAACAGTACAGGATTTTTGTACTTTTAAATATTTTTATTTTAAATATTTTTAAATATTGATATTAGGCAGCTTTTATTAGATAACTTGATCTGTTTTAGCAAATTCAACTTGCGATTTGCAGGTTATCACGCCATAAATCTTCATACCCAGGTAGTAAGCGATGGCACCAACCAATAGAGAGTTCACAGCCGGGATGCCAAAGTTGGTAACGAATTGACCAACTAAAAAGCCTAAAACCCAAGCCACCATTGAGATGGGGTTCCACACCTCACATTCTGTTGGCAAGGTCCCCTTAGCCCTGGTTTCATCAAGTACTTTGCGGTTTCTCTTTAAGATAAAATAATCCACAATCATAATACCAGCTACTGGGGGTATTGCCACACCTAACAGCACCAGGAAGTTAATAAAGTAATTTATAATACCTAACACGGACAACACCGTTCCGAAAATACCTATAATCAAAGTTGCTGTTACCCTGTTTAGTTTGATGTTAAACAAAGCATTAAGCATATTTGTTATACCTAAGGTTGAGGAATAAAGGTTCAAGTCATTGAGCTTAATTGTTGAGAAAATAACGATAGTGGCACCAATCCAACCTGCCAGCGAAAGCATAATGGTAACCACATCACTGGACCTAACTGCTAGCGCCATTAATACCGCCAACAGGTTCATACTTAATTCCCCCACAAATATACCAATGACAGTCATCCAGAAAACATCTTTTTCACTGCGCATAAAGCGGGAAATGTCTGGAGTAATAATTGCCCCAATCATAAAACCACCTGCAACCATGGTGGTGGCCACAGCCAGGGGCAGAGGTTCCCCGGCGGGGGCTGCATTTATAAGTGTGCCAATATCATGTCCAGATAATAAGTGCACTGCTGCTATTAAAACAGCAAACATAAATAACGGTAAGGAAATATTAGCGGTAAAGCTTAAGAGTTTGAAACCATAAACAACTATGACTGTTACCAATATGCCAGTGATAAAGGCCCAAATTTGAATATTAAACATCCCTGTGGCCTGATGCAAACCTTCAGCAAAGACTGAATTTTGTACCCCAAACCACCCTAATAGAGCAATGGCAATTACACCACCAATTATTGAAGAACCTATTTTGCCTAAGCCCGCCCAACGAGATAATAAACTGGTGGATAACCCTTCACGACAAGCCGCAGCACCTAAAGCATAACTAACAGCAGAAAGCAGCAAAGAACCCAACAGAGTTGCTGTAACTGCATCCCAGAAGGTCATTCCATAACCCAGGGCTGCCCCTAGCATTAACTGTGACACACAGGCCAATGAGCCAAGCCTGATCACCAACACCCTCCACATGGGAGTACGAGCACTCATTGGCACCCTTGACAGGGAATAATCGTCACCTGAATGGTTATTGGTCATGTCTTATCCTCCTCATTTCTTTATCTAGAATTTTTTAATTAATTGGTGATGTATTAATCTAACCTCCTCTTTAAAAAGTTAAAGTTTTAAAAAACAATATCACTGAACAAGCAAAACATATGCCAATTATAAATACTATATTTTATAAATAAAAACGTTAAAATTCTCAAAAACTACAACAATTTTTCTCACTTGCAAAACGAAAATATTAAAATTATATAAATTTCTATCAATATTTTTCGTCTTTTCTCAATAATTCACCTTGCTTGTTTAGGGTGAGAAAATATATTATAATCAATAAAAATCTTTTACTAAATTGGAGCGAACAATGTTCAATATTCATGATTATAAAAGTGCTGTTATTAGCTTGAAACATTTATTTCATTGTGAAATAACAATATGGGAAAATAAAAATATTATTTATTCAACATCTAATAACCTTTTAATTAATGATGCACTGCCATCTTTAAAAGAATCAATAAGAAGCAAAATACCCATCATTATTAACGCCCCCACCAGGCATATGCTCTGTGGCAGTTGTCCGCAATTAAAAAATTGCCCTTTGATCTTAGAGGTATGTTATCCGTTTTTTGAAGGTAAGAAAAGTAGGGTTGTCTGTATACAATTTAAGAAAAACGCAGAGCATATTTTTAATTCAATGGATACCAATGCCCTGGTGCAGGTTTTACAGAATTATGCCATGTACATTAATTCTCTGTTAGAGAAAGAAAAGTACAAAAAGCTCGAACTACTAGTTAGACAGCAGCTTAGTTATGTAATTAACATGATTCCAGAAGGGGTAGCTCTTCTGGATGAAAATAAAAAAATAGTTGGTGTGAATGAAGTTGCTGAAGAATTAAATCTGACAAAAATATTGGAGAACCAAGAATTTAGCCAATCGTTATTTTCCGATTTAGGAAGAAAAAAGGAACTTGATTTTACCATACCACACACCAGTGGCGACCTTCAGCTGCATAGGAAATCGTTCTTTTATAATAAAAAGTTTATTGGAGCCTTGGTTCATACCAAAAAAACATTACAACAAAAGAAATACACCTCTAAAGAAAAAAACGGGGCAATTTTGCCCAAAGTTATTGGTAAAGACCCGTCTTTAATAAAGGTAATAGATATTGTTCAACAGGTGGCCAGCTCTGAATCTACTATTCTGCTCAGGGGTGAAAGTGGTACCGGTAAAGAAATGATAGCCCAAGCCATACACGAAATAAGTCATCGCTCCACCGGTCCCTTTGTGGCCATAAACTGTGCTGCCATACCGGAACATTTACTGGAAAGCGAATTGTTTGGTTATGAAGAAGGCTCTTTTACCGGGGCAAAAAAGGGCGGTAAGCCCGGTAAAATTGAGTTAGCCAATGGCGGAACATTGTTTTTGGACGAAGTTGGCGATATGCCCCTGGCACTACAAGTTAAGCTGCTGCGTGTGATACAAGAAAAATGCATTGACCGGATTGGCGGCACCAAACCTATTCCTGTTAATGTTCGTTTAGTTGCAGCAACCAACCAAAACTTAGAGGCAAAAATCAAAGAAGGAACTTTTCGAAAAGACCTTTTCTTTAGATTAAACGTTATCCCCATATATATACCGCCATTAAGGGAACGCCCAGGGGATATTAATCTACTGCTCAATTATTTCCTTAAAAAGTATTGTATAAGTCTTAACAAAAGTTTTAAAATTCTATCCTATGCTGCTACTCAAAAACTATTGTCATACCCCTGGCCCGGTAATGTACGCGAGCTGGAGAATATGGTTGAATATTTAGTTAACATCCATGATAAGGATGTTATTTCCGCTGAGGATCTACCCCTAAGCCACAGCCAAACACCAGTTATTGCCAAAGATGCAATTAGTGATGATAGGGGAAGGGCAGCACCTTTACACCATAAGTATACTTCTAAAAGCAAAAGGATTCGTGATGAAATTATACATACCCTTGACACTTATGGTTGGGATACCAAAGGGAAAAAGCAAGCAGCCAATCATCTTGGTATAAGCCTGGCCACTCTTTACCGCTGGATTAAAAAATACAAAATTAAGGAGTAAGTTTAATCATATGTTAAAGTATCTGGATAGCTCTATAATGCAAACCTTTTCTGCGGGCAGCATTTTACTGGGTTCCGGAGGTGCAGGAAACGCTCTAATCCTATGTCCGCTGCTGGAGAACTATTTAAGCCATAATAAGCTAAAGGTAGAATTAATACCTTATCATCAAATCCCGGATGATTTCAACGTTGCTGCGGTGGGATTGCTAGGATCACCAGAATTAATGGAGGAAAATTTGCCCGACGGCACCGAGGGAGCAAGGGCCATCAGATTATTAGAAAGATCTATGAACCTTAAGATTGATGCCTTATACGCCTTGGAAGGTGCAGGGGTTAACAATCTCTACCCTTTGTTGGTGGCAGCATACTGCGGCCTACCCTTAATTGATGGGGATGGAATGGGCCGAGCCTTCCCGGATTTGCAAATGACCACATTTCATATTTACGGACAAAGCGGTACTCCTTTTTCCCTAGTAACCCCCGATGGAAAAGAATACAACTTTTACGATGGGGATAATTTTATGCTGGAGATCAATGCCAGAAAGGCGCTGATGAATTACGGCGGAGTTGGTTATTTTGCCGGTTTTGCCATGAGCGGCAGAAAAGTTAAGGAATACATGGTTCCCGGCACAATTTCCTTTGCGGTTGATCTAGGGAGTGCTTTACAAAAGGGTAGTTATGAAGACGCATTTGCGGATCTGGTTTCATGCACCAAGAACTCTATCTACGGCCGAGCCATCGAACTCTTCATCGGTACAGTTGCTGAGATCGGGAACATTGACAGATTAATGCTTAACTCTGTTCTCTTAAACGGTATCAAAAACTATAATAATGACACTTTTAATGTTCTTTTCCAGAATGAAAATGTTTTCGCCTACCGCAATAACATGGTTGTGGCCATGGTACCAGATATAATTTCTTTTCTTGAATACCCTTCGGGAAAGCCATTAAATAACAATGAGATCCACACCGGCATGGATGTGGCGGTAATTGGCATCCCATCTCCTAACTTGTTACGTACAAAACGGGCTTTATCAGTTGTGGGGCCACACTCCTTCGGCAACAAAATGGAATATATACCCTTGGAGAAAATCCACTATAATTACTATTTTGGTTAAACTATTGGAGGCATAGTATGAACTTTGCAATCAGTCTGTCTGTTGAAGATAACAAAATATCCGGTATATTGGCACTAGGCGATGTTATATGTGGGCAAGTAAATCGTAACATCGGGCCAGACTTTTACACAGCCTTTAACGAAGTTTTATCAATGTTACTATTAAATTGTTCTATCTCCTCCAAGCATATAAATATGATATTGGTTACTGTTGATTTCCCCCAATTATATGAAGAAGGTATACTGCCGCAATTTAAGGTAGGCTATATCCGTTATTTGCCTAAAATCATAAACAATATTCCTCCCCTTTCTAAATCACCCCTTAGAAAATTAATTTTTAGTGAAACGGTAACCGGGGAGAGGAATTTTAAAAACACACTAAAAAACTTTATCGGCCATGACGTTGCGGCATTGGCAGTTAATCCTTCTTTTTTTTCTTGGTTAAAAGTATCAGAATCAAAATTATCGAATATTACTAAAGAAATTTTAGGTATGAAGGTTTTATTCGGCATAGGCACTACCTTTAATAAAATAGGTTATACAACCCGGGAGAATCTACTTTTAATAAACACTCTACTGCTACCTGGGGTACAATCATTTTATGATCAATTAAAGAAAGCAATATTGAACAATAACATTACCGCTAAAATACTTACGTTAGGTAATAATGGCATGCTCTTTAGCGAAACTAAATCACGCAAATTACCAATATATACAGCGGGTTCACTTTTTTCAGCTAAACTGGTAGCGGCAGCAAAAAAGGGTCCGTCTGATAGCATATTGTTAATAACCCAAAAATCAGAAAACGTTTATATGGGCATTGCAAAAAATTGCTTTCCTGTTTTATCCAACGCTCCTTTGCAGTACCAAAATACCATGTTAAAACTGTCTCACCCCATTTCAAGATTATTAACTTTTTCTGCCAGCATTGACGAAGCTAGTTTAATGGAAAAACTGACAGCAATTCTGCGTACCATGAACCCCGCAGAGGAATGTAAGCCCGTTATTTTAACCAGAATCAACCAAGACTTAAAATATTTCATTTACAGGGCCGCACAAAGAACAATGATGCAGGTAAGTGAAATGGATATACCCACATCCTTAGGTGCTCTTATGGCCCCCGTTTGCATAGTACAAGAACATTTTGTTACTAACTATACAGGTAAAAAAAGAAACTCTATTAAAAATAACCTATGGTGTAATTTAAGGGCGGAGGCTCAAAGGGAAGGGATTTCCCCAAATAGTGAATGGCGATCATTTTATGAAGAAAAGTCTATCCGTTATCACCCTGATCAGGGTTCGCTTATAAAACTAGGCATGTATGGACCAAGGATGCAAATCGAGTAGAATGGAATGATTAACTCCCGTCCTCTCACACCACCGTACGTACCGTTCGTTATACGGCAGTTCATGTTGAGGAACGAAGTTCGTCATAGCGCTTGACTAATTGCTCTTGCAAGAAAACAACTCCGAGAGCTTTGATTACTTGCGGAGTATTTGAAGCGTCTAATGCAGCCATTCCACCGGTATTCCCAGTGCGATTATTTTCTCTGTTTTTCATAGCTTTCCGGGCCCATATATCCTAATGATGAATGAAGTCTTTGTAGAAAATTTCTATGTATTCGAATATGTCCCGGCGTACCTGAGTAGGTGTTTTATATTGCGGTGGTTAAAACTCTCCATTACAGCACTGCCCCAACAGTTACCTTTCCTGTTTATAGAACAGACCATTCCGTGTCTCCCAGCAGCTGCTGGGAGACACGACTGTTAAATCCATTACAACCGCCAGGTACAGCCACTCTTCACCAGTAGATATATAGGTAATATCAGCAACCCACCGTCTTAGATTTGCTTCATTAATGCCTAAGTCCCTGGCTACAGCAGCAACAGATTTACCGCTGGTTTTTAAAAGTCCTACTGCTTCCTTTTAAATTCTTTTGTATATGTTCTCCTTGCCGGGAACCACATTTTTTAGCACCTCCAGTTATTTATACTATACACTCTTAACTGGCTGTCCATCAAACCGGGGGAGGGTCACATTAATTACTTCTTCCCATGACATAACTTGTTTTTCTTTATACAACTTCATTACTTTTTTTAGTATTTCTTAATATAAAAAAACACCCCTTAAGCATGCTTAATAGGGTGTTCAGATGACCTATTTTTATTTATCTGCAGTTCCTTCGAACACTTAATTTTTTAACGCTTTCCCTTAAACCCTTGATTTTCCTGTATGTATGGTGGAGGCGGGGGGATTCGAACCCACCGTCCGGAGGAACAGCCACAACAGGCTCTACGAGCGTAGGTTGTGTTTTGCTTTCACCGTACCGACGACCACAACCAGCCTTCGATACGACTATCTCGATAAGTCTCGCTTAATCCCTCCGAGAATTGGGATTAAGCCAGCCCGTTAGTGTGTCCCCCTATCCCGTGCCACGGGCCCGGCACAGGTAGGAGGCAGCTGCGTCAATTAAGCAGCTAAAGCGTAATTTTCTTCGGCATTTGTGTTTAGTCCACTGTTTTACGGGTAAGTGGGATCCCGGCTCGCTCCTCTTGCCACCGTTTCCCCCGTCGAAACCAGTCGCCCCCATATTTAATTTGTATATATTATATTAGCCAAACTGTTTTTCTTTTATTACCCTTTGTATTTCACGTTTAGCATCTCTTTCAGCAATATCACGTCTTTTGTCATAAACCCTTTTCCCTTTTGCCAATGCCAGCTGTACTTTTGCCTTCCCATTTTTAAAATATACTTTTAACGGTATTAATGTTAAGCCTTTTTCCTGGGTTTTACCCAGCAGGCGGTTAATTTCGTACTTGTGCATCAGCAGCTTACGTGTTCTCTTAGGTTCATGGTTAAATATATTTCCCTGCTCATAAGGGCTTATATGCATATTATATAACATCAGTTCTCCCTTTTCAATGCGAGCAAAACTGTCCTGGAGGTTGGCTTTACCCGCCCGCAGGGATTTTACCTCGGTACCTTTCAAGGCAATACCTGCCTCATAAGTTTCTAGTATATGGTATAGATGTCGTGCCTTACGGTTGTCAGTAACAACACGATCACCGGTTTTTTGCGGCATTGATGCACCACCCCGGCATTGAAAAATTAATTCATCCCTCTAGGGACAAATAATTATAACACAGCATTTTTAATATGTAAAGGCTAGGCCAGTCCCAGTTCATCAGCTATACCCTGCATTGCCTCCAGGCCCAAGGTCATAAATTCTTCTAAGCTGAGCCCCAGTTCACTGCAGGCGGCGATAATTTCCCTGTTGGCGCCCCGGGCAAAGGATTTTTCCTTATATCGCTTCATCAGTGAATTGACATCCACGGCAAACAAACTCTTTTCCGGCCTTATTAACGCTGCTGCAGTAATTAAACCAGTTAACGGGTCAGTACTGTAAAGAGCCTTGTCCATCCTGCTGTTCCTGGGAAGCCCGTGAACTTCATTATGTACCTTAACTGCATATACTACATCTTCAGGCAGACCGGCTTTTTCCAGCATTTCCGCACCCATTAAACTGTGTTTTTGAGGGTCATCTTTAGTGAAGTCATAGTCAATATCGTGCAGCAAGCCTGCCAATGCCCATTTTCCCTCATCTTCTCCAAAATGCTTGGCCAGCCTCTTCATTACAGCCTCTACCGCCAGGCTGTGCTTAATAAGATTTTTATTTTTTAAATTCTTTTTTAGAAACTCCAATGCTTCGTTACGATTCACCGGTAAATCCCCTTTCCGTTAAATGACAGGTTTTATACAATCTCATACATTTGTTTAATTATTTTACCAAGCTTCTCCATTTTCAGCAACCTGCAGCAGAACACCTGTTTATATAACTTATCTGCTAATTAAGGGCGTTTATTTGGAGTCAGGGCTCGATGAATCGAGCCCCTACTCAAATGAGATCCTAGCGACGCAAAAAATGCCGGGCAGAGCCCGGCATTTTTTGGTTTTTACAGTTTTGTGAGAAGGGGACCAAGGATCAGGGAGATGGTACCTGCAACCTTAATCAGCGGGTTCATAGCAGGACCGGAAGTATCCTTGCAGGGGTCACCCACAGTGTCACCAATAACGGCAGCCTTGTGGGGATCTGAACCTTTACCACCAAGGTTACCCTGCTCAATCCACTTCTTAGCGTTATCCCAAGCACCACCAGCGTTAGCCAGGAACAGTGCTAACAGAACACCAACAACTGTCAGACCAGCCAGGAATCCAGCCAGGGCCTTAGCACCAAGCAGGAATCCAACCAGAATCGGGCTACCTACAGCAATGAGACCTGGGAAGATCATCTTGCCAATAGCAGCTTTGGTTGCAATGTCAACGCAGCGAGCGTAGTCAGGCTTGTTCTTGTATTCCATAATACCAGGAATTTCACGGAACTGGCGGCGAACTTCCTCAACCATATCAAATGCCGCTTCACCAACTGCACGCATTGTACGGGCAGCAACCAGGAACGGTATTGCACCACCAATGAATACACCAACCAGAATGATGGGGTCGGTGAGGTCAACGTAGAATTGACCAAATTTGTGGGTAACACTTTCTACATAAGCTCTAAACAGAGCCAGGGCTGTCAGGGCAGCTGAACCGATGGCAAAACCTTTAGCAATAGCAGCTGTGGTGTTACCAACTGCATCCAGCTTGTCAGTCTTCTCACGTACCTCTGGAGGCAGTTCACACATTTCAGCAATACCACCAGCGTTGTCAGCAACAGGACCGAAGGAGTCCATAGCCACAACCATACCGGCGGTGGACAGCATACCCATAGCAGCCATAGCGATACCATAAATTGACCATTCTAAACCATGTCCTGCAGGTGCAAAGATCTGAACCATATAGAAAGCGAAGAAAATAGAACCAGCAAAGAACAGCATTGGGAACAGAACTGATTCCATACCTACAGCCAGACCGGAAATTACGTTTGTAGCAGGACCGGTTTTGGAAGACTCAGCGATCATAAGAACAGGCTTCTTACCTGCAGCTGTGTAGTATTCGGTTAACCAACCAATGGCTACGTTAACGATCAGACCAGCTGCAACGGCCAGGAATATACCGGTACTTACTTGACCGAACCCTTCACCAGCAGGGAAGATGCTCTTAGCCAGGAACCATGTACCGATAGCTGTCAGTATGTTAGTTGCCCAAATACCAACGTTCAGTGCAGCCTGTGGGTTACCGTCTTCAGATGTGCGTACAAAGAATGTACTAATAATAGCAGCAATAATACCAATGGCACCAACCAGAAGCGGGAATACAATACCTGGGAAACCAAACAGTGAGTTACCAATCAGCATAGCTGCAATGGTAGTGGCAGCATAAGATTCAAACAAGTCCGCACCCATACCAGCTGTGTCACCAACGTTGTCACCAACGTTGTCAGCAATAGTTGCAGGGTTACGGGGATCGTCTTCAGGAATACCTGCTTCTACCTTACCTACCAGGTCTCCACCAACGTCGGCAGCCTTGGTGTAAATACCGCCGCCAACACGGGCAAAGAATGCAATTGCAGAAGCACCAAATGCGAAACTGTTAATTACCAGTGGGTCCTGGTAAACAATGTACAGAACAGAAACACCAAGCAGCCCCAGGCCGGCAACTGACAGCCCCATTACAGCACCAGCTTTAAATGATACGTCCAGGGCAGCAGCTAAGCCTTGGCTGCGAGCTGCCTCAGCAGTACGAGCGTTAGACTTGGTGGTACTGTTCATACCAAGGTAACCAGCAATAGCTGAACATACAGCACCAACCAGGAAGGAAATAGCGGAAGGAGCACCTACGGGAAGGTGACCGCCTTCAGGAACTTCAATTACATACTGGGCACCCCATAAAGCTACAAAAATCACAAGGGCAAAAGGTACCAGAGTCTTGTACTGACGGTTCATGTATGCCATGGCACCTTCTTGAATGGCATTGGAAAGGTCGCGCATGGCAGGAGTACCCATATCTTTCTTTAATACGTTAGCCAGGGTTACCAGTGCAAATACTAATGCTAATGCACCGGCTCCTGCAGCATAATAAGCTAATGTCATGTTTTGCTCCACTTAAACATTACCCTCCTTATTCTACAGTTTTTTTAATACATATACTACATGGCAACTAAAGCTAAAGACAGTACTGCAAACAGGATACTAAGGGCAACAGTGACCCTGCCCAGCATTTCGTCCATGCCTTTCTTTTTTCCAAACAAGGTCTCCGCGCCTCCGGCTATTGCACCAGATAATCCAGCACTCCTACCGGACTGTAATAAGATAGATGCTATAAGTCCTAGTGCAATTAATATTTGAAGACCGATCACTATGCCCTCAAACAAAAATTTCACCTCCTTGCAAAGTATAATTTTCCAGTGCTATTATAGCACAAAGTGAAAATTGTATCAATCATGTTCTTCTTAATTATTTAGTTTTAATATTATGCAAAAATAGTTAATTTTTAAAAGCCGAAACAAGGCAGGGGCTTTGGAAGCCCCTGCTCCCTCCCTATATATCGAGGTTATAGAAAACTTTTTTACCTTTAAATTGAGCCAGGTGGTACAGTTCTTCCTCTATCCGCAGCAGCTGATTATACTTGGCCACCCTATCGGTCCGGGAGGGTGCACCGGTTTTAATCTGCCCGGCATTTGCTGCTACAACAAGATCGGCAATGGTTACATCTTCGGTCTCTCCCGAACGGTGCGATACCACAGCGGTATAACCAGCACGCTTAGCCATTTCAATGCAGTCAAGGGTCTCGGTAAGAGTACCTATTTGATTTACCTTTATCAGGATAGAGTTTGCTACTTTTGTAGCAATCCCCTGGGATAAACGTTCAGTGTTGGTAACAAATAAGTCATCTCCCACTAACTGGATTCTGCCGCCCAGGCGCTGGGTCAGCTGTTTCCAGCCATCCCAATCGTCTTCGGCAAGACCGTCTTCAATGGATATAATGGGATATTTGTCCACCAGCTCTGCATAGAAATCTATCATTTCTTCAGCTGTCTTGCTGACACCTTCTCCTGCCAGTACGTACTTTCCATCCTTGTACAATTCTGTGGCTGCCACATCCAGGGCCAGCATTACATCTTCCCCTGCTTTGTACCCGGCAGCACTGATGGCCTCAACAATAACTTCCAGTGCCTCCCGGTTGGAACCCAGGTTGGGGGCAAACCCGCCTTCATCGCCAACCGCTGTATTTAAGCCTTTTTTCTTTAATACTTTTTTCAGGTTATGAAATATTTCCGCTCCCATGCGGAGTGCTTCATTAAATGAGGGAGCGCCCACAGGCATAATCATAAATTCCTGGATGTCCACATTATTATCGGCGTGCTTACCGCCGTTAAGTATATTCATCATCGGTACCGGTAATTCCTTCGCATTGGTTCCGCCCAAATACTGGTACAGCGAGAGACCCAGTGACTGGGCTGCTGCCTTGGCCACTGCCAGCGAAACACCCAGTATGGCGTTGGCCCCCAGTTTGCTCTTATTAGGGGTTCCGTCCAGGTCCACCAGTATCTGGTCAATTCCCAGCTGGTCTGTGGCATCCAGGTCAATTATTTCCGGCGCAATGATGCTGTTTACATTTTCCACCGCCTTGGTTACTCCTTTGCCCAGGTAGCGGCCTGCATCGTCGTCCCTCAGTTCAACTGCCTCGTATGCCCCGGTGGAAGCGCCGGAAGGAACAGCAGCTCGACCAACAGTGCCGTCCTCCAGGACAACATCTACTTCCACTGTGGGGTTCCCCCGTGAGTCCAGGATCTGCCTTGCATATACATCTACAATTGTGGTTGACATGTTTTAGCCTCCTCGTACAATAGCATTATGGTTTTATATTATTAAAGAATTTCCCGTCATTTCCCTCGGTTTAGGAATGTTTAACAGGTCTAAAATTGTGGGGGCTATATCCCTGAGGGAACCTTCTCTTAATTTGACATTTTTTAACTGCCCCTGCCCCACTAAAATAAAAGGTACCGGTTCCGAAGTGTGGGCAGTAAGAGGTTCCCCGTTCTCATCTTTCATCCGCTCAGCGTTCCCGTGGTCAGCTGTTATGATTACAGTCCCATCCCGTTCTAAAACTGCCTTTACAGCTTTCCCCACACATTCATCCACTGCTTCAACAGCTTTAACAGCTGCTTCCATGCTGCCCGTGTGGCCAACCATGTCTGTATTGGCATAATTCATAATAATTACCTGGAATTGGTCCTTCTGCAGGTTCTCTATTAAGCTCTCTGTAATCTCATAAGCACTCATTTCGGGCTTTAGATCATATGTAGCCACCTTGGGGGAAGGAATTAAAATTCTTTCCTCACCGGGATTAGGTTTTTCAACTCCACCATTAAAAAAGAAGGTCACATGGGCATATTTTTCTGTTTCCGCAAGCCTCAGCTGTTTTATACTGTTTGCACTGAGCACCTCGCCCAGGGTGTTAACCAGTTTCTGGGGGTTAAATGCCACCGGCGCATTTATCTCTTTATCGTACTGGGTCATGCAGGTATAATGCACCCGTGGGTAGTTATCTGGGCGCTCAAACCCTTCAAAATTCTCGTCAGTAAAAGCCCTGGTAATCTGCCTTGCCCGGTCGGGGCGAAAATTATAAAAGATGATGGAATCCCCGTTGTTTACCGCGGCCAGGGGCTGCTCATTTTCATCAACAATAACAGTAGGTTTTACAAATTCATCGGTTTCATTTCGATTATACGCTTCTTCCACCGCTTCTTCAGCACTGGCTGTCTTGTATCCCTCACCCAGCACCATGGCCCGGTAGGCTTTTTCAGTCCTATCCCAGCGCCTGTCTCTGTCCATGGCGTAGTAGCGGCCCATGACAGTAACAATTTTTCCCAATCCCAGTTCCGAGCATTTTTTTTCTAGAGCTGTTATATATTTTGGGGCATTGGCCGGCGGAACATCCCGACCATCCAATATCGCGTGAATAAATACCTGCTGCATTTTTTCCCGCCTGGCCAGTTCCAGCAGGGCAAAAAGGTGATTAATATGGCTGTGCACCCCACCATCGGACAAAAGCCCCATCAGGTGCAGCGCTTTATTATTTTTTTTAGCAGAGCGTACAGCTGCTAGAAGTTCTTCATTTTGAAAAAAGCTTCCTTCTTCAATGGCCTTGGAAATCCGGGTAAATTCCTGATACACAATACGACCGGCTCCCATATTGAGGTGGCCGACTTCTGAATTACCCATCTGCCCCCCGGGTAAGCCCACATCTTCTCCCGAAGCACTGAGAATGGTATGCGGGTATTCCTGCCAATACTTATCAAAATTAGGAGTACGGGCCTGGGCTATGGCATTTCCCTCCTGCTTCGTACTGTGCCCCCACCCGTCCAGGATAATTAAAGTTAAGGGCTTAACCTGTGACAACACATAGTCCTCCTCACTGCACTTTTCCGGATTCTTTTATAATACCTGCAAAACTGTCCGGCTGCAAGCTTGCGCCGCCCACCAGTGCCCCGTCAATATCGGGCTGTGACAGCAGTTCTGCTGCATTTTCCGGTTTTACGCTGCCCCCGTACTGAATTCTAACCGTATCGGCACTGTCTCCAGCTATTTCTCTTACAACACAGCGAATATACCTGATAACATTCTGGGCATCTTCTGCAGAAGCAGTTCTCCCGGTTCCAATGGCCCAGACCGGTTCATAAGCTATTACCAGACCGCCCACCAGGCCGGGATCCAGTCCTTTTAATGCTGCTTCAGTTTGGGTGCGAACCACCTGTTCAGTTTTGCCGGCTTCCCGCTGTTCAAGAGTTTCCCCTACACAGATAATGGGAATCATCCCGTGCTGGAGTACAGCATTAACTTTTTTATTCACCGTTTCGTCAGTTTCATTAAAATACTGGCGGCGTTCCGAATGGCCGATTATTACATACCTGCAGCCCACTTCTTTCAGCATGGGGGCAGACACTTCTCCAGTAAAAGCACCTTTATCCTCCCAGTACACATCCTGTGCACCCACAGCAATATTAGTTCCTTCAGCTGCTTCTGCCACCGCATGCAGGGCAGTGAAAGGCGGGCACAGCACCACTTCTACACTGGCACCGGTTACCTTTGAGGCCAGCTCCTTTGTAAATTCCACTGCCTCCTGCACTGTCTTGTGCATTTTCCAGTTACCCGCAATGATGAGTTTTCTCATTATAGCCCCCCTCTTTATTTTTTATAGAGCCGTTTTAGTCCATTGAATTATAAGGGCTCAATAAATTGAGCCCTTAGATTATGCATCCTCCAGAGCTGTGATACCGGGCAGTTCTTTCCCTTCCAGGAACTTAAGAGAAGCACCTCCACCGGTAGATATGTGGGTAATGCGTTCAGTTACACCGGTTTTCTTTACTGCTGCTGCCGAATCCCCGCCGCCTACTACACTGACGGCATCAGAGTTGGCCAGTGCCCTGGCCACCTGCTCGGTACCTTTGGCAAAGGCATCCTGTTCAAAGACACCCATGGGACCGTTCCAGACCACAGTACCCGCTTTCTTAACCAAATCAGCAAACTGCTTGGCAGTCTGGGGCCCGATATCAAGAATCATGTACCCCGCCGGCACCCCATTAACAGGCACCGTTTTAATATTGGTAGGTGATTCTATAGAGTCCGCCACCACTGCATCCATTGGCAGAGTCAGCTGTACCTTGTTTTCAGCGGCTTTCTGCATGAGTTCCTGGGCCAGGCCTATCTTATCTTCTTCCACCAGTGACCGCCCCACATCCATTCCCTTAGCTTTTAAGAAGGTATTTGCCATGCCTCCGCCGATTATTAGAGTATCAACTCTGTCCAGCAGGTTTTCTATTACACCGATTTTGTCTGAAACCTTGGCCCCACCAATGATGGCCACAAAAGGTTTCTGGGGACTTTCCAGGACCTGCCCCAGCATTTCCAGTTCCTTCTGCATTAAAAAACCCGCCACTGCCGGCAGGTACTCCGCTACCCCGGCAGTTGAGGCATGGGCCCGGTGGGCAGTACCAAAAGCATCATTAACATATAAATCAGCCAATTCTGCCAGTTCCTTGGCAAACTGGGGATCATTCTCTTTTTCCCCGGCATAAAACCGTACATTTTCCAGGAGCAGTACGTCCCCTTCCTGCATTTGAGAAATTGCCTTTTTAGGCTCTTCTCCTATACAGTCATCCACTTTTGTAACCTCTTTTTCCAGCAGGTCAGACAGCCGCTGGGCCACCGGGTCGAGCCTAAACTCTTCTTTTACCTGCCCCTTGGGCCGGCCGAGGTGTGAGGCTAAAATTACCCTGGCCCCCTGCCGCATAAGATACTTTATGGTGGGCAGAGCCGCAATAATGCGTGTATCGTCAGCCACTTCACCGTCCTTTAAAGGCACGTTAAAATCTACCCTTACCAGCACACGTTTCCCTTTAACATCAACATCTTTAACTGTTTTTTTAGGCAACAAAATCACCTTCCGAATGACAAAATATAAACGGTGCCCCTACAAAACAGCTCGAACACATTTTGCAGGGGCTTAATTTATTAATGCTCAGATTTTTTCTTGAAGTTACAGCCTTTCTGCCACGTACTGTACCAAGTCAAGCACCCGGTTAGAATAACCCCACTCGTTGTCATAGAAAGCAACTACCTTGGCCATGTTCCCTTCCATCACCATAGTAGAAAGGGCATCTACAATGGATGAATGTGGATTTCCATTGTAATCTGTGGAAACCAGCGGCAGTTCACTGTAAGCTAAAATACCCTTCAATTCATTTTCCGAAGCATTCTTTAAGGCAGCATTTACCTCTTCCACTGTGGTTGACTTTTTCAGGGTGCAGACCAAATCTACCACCGAAACGTTTGGCGTCGGAACACGCATAGCAAAACCGTTCAGCTTACCATCAAGTTCCGGCAGGACCAGTCCCACTGCCTTGGCAGCACCCGTGGTTGTGGGAATAATGGACATGGCTGCAGCACGGGCCCTTCTCAAATCCTTGTGAGGAAGGTCCAGCGTATTCTGGTCATTAGTATAGGAGTGCACCGTTGTCATTAATCCTTTTTCAATACCAAAGCTGTCGTTAAGCACTTTAGCCACCGGCGCCAGACAGTTGGTGGTGCAGGAAGCATTGGAAATAATATGGTGATTGGCAGGGTCGTATTTGTCGTGGTTAACCCCCATTACAATGGTGATGTCGACACCTTTACCCGGTGCAGTAATAATCACTTTTTTAGCCCCGGCCTTTAAATGCTTGGCAGCATCATCGCGCTTGGTAAATCTGCCGGTTGACTCCACCACAATATCTACTCCCAGGTCACCCCAGGGCAGTTTTTCCGGGTCAGCTTCGGCATATACTTTCACTTCTTTCCCGGCAACAACAATGGCATCATCGGTGGCTTCAACATCGGCATCAAGAATCCCGTGCACCGAATCATACTTCAGCAGGTGAGCCAGGGTTTTGGAATATGTTAAATCGTTTACTGCTGCAAAATCAAGACCGGGTTTCTGTTCCGGCACTTTAATACGGCGGGACTTATGGTTAACTCCAACCACTTCAAAAGCCCCGGTCTCAATGGCGGCACGCATCACTAAACGTCCAATCCGCCCGAAACCATTGATACCAACTTTAATTGTCATCTGGCAGCATCCAACTCCTTTCAAATGTTAGATAATAATACCTTTTTATGTCATACTATTTATATATATAATACTGTATACTATCGCATAATTCCTTTTTTGTTGTATAAAAATTAAACTTTTTAATACCTTTTTCTTTTTGAAGCAGATGGTATTTGCAGTTCGTCCCTGTACTTGGTCACCGTGCGGCGGGAAATTTTAACACCCTGTTTTTCCAGCAAATCGGCAATTTTCTGGTCGCTGTATGGTCTTTGGGGATCTTCCTGGGCAATTATCTCCTGCAGCATTTTTTTAATGCTTTTTGTAGAAACCTGTGAACCTTCTTTACTCTTAATACCGGTGGAAAAGAAATATTTCATTTCAAATACACCCCGGGGAGTCTGCATGTATTTGTTAGCTGTGGCCCTGCTCACTGTGGACTCATGCAGTCCCAGCCGGCCTGCCACTTCTTTCAACCCCAGCGGCTTTAAGTACTTGATGCCGTGATCCAAAAAATTTCTCTGCTGTTCCACCAGTTCTTTAGCTACCCTGTACAGTGTCAGCCGCCTCTGCTCAATGCTGCGGATCAACCACAAAGCAGAATTTAGTTTCGCCTCCACATACTTCCGGGTATCCCTATCAATATTTTGATTATTTTTTTGGACAGCCTGGCGGTAAAAATTATTTACTTTAATTCTCGGCGCAGTAATATCATTTACTAAAATTATGTATTCATTCTCAATTTTCTCTACCACGACGTCAGGTACAATAAACCTGGTTTCACCATAGTTAGAAAAATTCCGTCCCGGCTTGGGGTCCAAAAACTTCAACTGGTCTGCTGCCTGTTGAACTTCTTTTATATTAACCTGCAGTTCAGCAGCTATTTTATCTATTCTGCCTTTTGCCAAATCCGGCAGGTAGTTGTTAATTAATTCCTCCAGGATTTTATTCCGCAAACCCAGGTGTTTTACCTGCAGCATTAGACACTCTTTTAGGTCCCGGGCACCCACCCCGGCAGGCTCCATAGACTGCAGCACCTCCAATGCCTGGGCCACCTTTTCGGGGGACTGCTCTAATTCTTCAGCCGCTTCCCCTACTGTTATTTTCAAGTAACCGCTGGCGTCCAAATTACCAATTAAATACTGTACAATATCCACCAGTTCAGTTGGACAGTTGGAAATGGCCAGTTGAAAAGTAAGGTGCTCAAACAAGGTAGGCGCTTTGGTTGTGAAGTTCTCAAAACTGTTTTCCTGGTTTATCTCTTCTCTCTGCCCAACCGGGTAACCGAGATCGCTGCTGTCATGAAAGTACTCCTGCCAGTCAACATCGTACTCTTCACTGCTCTTTTCCCGGTTTTCCCCGGTTTCTACCTCTGTCAAGCCCCCCCTTTCACCCCCCTCATCAAATTCAAGTAAAGGGTTTTCCTGTACCTGCTGGTCAACAAACTGGGACAGCTCCAATGAAGACATCTGCAGAATTTTAATGGCCTGGCGCAGTTCGGGGGTCATTATTAATTTTTGGCTTTGTTCTAAATGAAGTCCGAAATCCAAACGCAACCCCGTTCACTCCCTTAGTTTATCCAGCACTGCAATAACAATGCACTGACAGGAAAATTTCTATCTCCAATCCAACGGAACAAAAAACTTCGGCCCTCTCACTGCCAAGTCCCCAGCTTCGTTATTACTTATGATTATGGACTTATACTTTTCTGATAATGAAAAAAAGACCAGCTGTCAGCAGCAGGGATAAGAGTACAGCAGATACAGCAGCAAAGCTCAGCTGGTCCGGTGCAAATAAATAGGGATGCAGGTTAAATAAGTAATCCATAATATCGTTAAGAAATAACCAAAATGATGCAGTTAAAGCTGCCAGGAGCTTAATCCCAGCCCTGGGCCAAAACCACACTGCTTGAACCACCATCCCCAGGTGTGAAATCCAAAGCATTATCTCTGTCCAGCTTATGTCGCCGTAAATAAGCCAAAAATGGCTGATTAGAGCAGCTGCCCACACCCCGTATTTAATACATGCCGTAACAGCCACTGCCTGCAGCACTGTAAAGCGCCAGCCGGCAGCAGCGGTCAAAAGCATTAAGGCAAAAAGGGTGGTGGAAAAAGGACTGTCAGGCACCACCGGCCAAAAATATACCGGGGTGGCTGAAAGCTGGTGGTGGTACCACCAGTACCCGTATATGGAACCTATTATGTTTATTATTAACAGGAGCAGTAAAAAACCAGGCTCCCAGGGATTTCTCCACGTTCTTTTCAACAGCGAAAGCAGCATATCAACACCCTTATCCTGCTGTCTTAATAACCCGGGCCGGCACGCCACCCACCACAACTCCCGGGGGAACATCACCGGTTACTACTGATCCCGCCGCCACCATACTGCCGTCTCCTATGGTTACGCCGGGAAGAATGGTTGTATTGGCCCCGATCATTACTTCCCTGCCAATGTTCACTTCCCCGGTGCGGTATTCATTGACTAAAAACTCGTGGGTGAGAATGGTTGCGTTGTAACCGATAACACTGTTTTCCCCAATTGAAATCAAGTGGGGAAGAAAAATGTCAAACATGGCCATTAAGCCCACCGATACATTTTTCGCTATTTTTATTCCCAGCAAATGCCGGTACATGAAGTTTTTCACTCCTAAAAAGGGTATATACCGGCATAAAGTTATAATTATAAAATTATATGCCGCCCTTGGCAGGCTGCATACCTGGCCCATGCTCTGCATGGAGTTTTTCCCATTTGTTACTTTATTCCTTTTAACATTTCTCATGTTTTAGCCCCCAGGCCCTCCATCAAGCTCTCCACATCGTGAACTGCCCCGTCATAAGCAGCCACCGTTTTTACACCGGTGGCCTCCTGTACATACCTGGCCATTAAAGGACGCAGGTCTGCCGGTGTTACACAGCTGTGATTAAAATGGGTTAGAAAACACAGCTTAACCTTTGAATTCTTCAGCAGATGAGCCAGTCCAATGGTGGTGAGGTGGCGGTGAGCCCAAGCATTATGGGAAGTAACGTTGGCCACTAAAACATCAACTGCCGAAAATATTTCTTTTAAATCGCGCCGGTATTCCGTAATTCCCGTTATATCCATTATGGGACCGGTGGGCCCCACTTCTTTGACACCGCTGGGAGTAGAGTACCTGCATATGTAATTGGTATCGCTGGTGTAGCCGATGGTTAGCTTTTTGGTTTTCAGCACAAATCCAAAATTCATATTGCTGTGATAAACAGCAGCAGGTGTCAATACAGCATCTTTAATTTTTACCGGCTTATCTTTCTTAAGCGGTATAACTTCAGGGCCTCCCTTGTAGCTGCCGTATGAACTGGCCCCCTGGTGGTAGTAGCTGACCAGCCTTTCTGTTTCCAGCACATTGGGTGGAGCCAGCAGGTAACCGCGCCGGGCATACATTGCCCAGCACATGGCCTCCACCACCCCTTCTACCCCACCGTAGTGATCCAGGTGGCCGTGGGATATATATACAGCGTCCAGCGATCCCAAATCGATATTCATCTGGCGGGCGCGTACAACAGCCCCGGGTCCAGGATCAACATACAGCCTTACTCCCGCCGCATCGAGAATAAAACCGGCGGTCCGGGGCTGCTGGGTAAATGTAGCCTCAGGGTTTCCTCCTGTTCCCAGAAACATTATGCGGTATCCTTCAGGGATCTCGGGTTCTTCCCTTTTCCTGTACCGCCAGAATGAATTTATAATGGCCCGGTTAGTTCTTTCCCTCAATTGTTGATCAAGATCTCCCGGCATTTTTACCCAAACCCTTCTTACGCAGCTGATCAGCTATCTTATCCAACTTGCGCATGCGGTGGTTTATACCCGATTTACCCACCGGGGGCTGCATTAACTCTCCAAGCTCTTTTAAGCTGATATCCGGGTGAGCCATTCTCAACTCCGCTGTTTCTCTCAAGGCCGGGGGCAGTTTGTCCAGGCCGATGGTTCCGGCAATAAGTTTGATATTTTCCTGGTGCCTCACGGCAGCATTTATGGTTTTATTGAGGTTGGCCGTTTCACAGTTTACCAACCTGTTTACATTGTTGCGCATTCCTTTATATATCCGCACGTTTTCATAATTTAAAAGCGCTGTGTGAGCTCCCATTAAGCTTAAGCACTTGACAATTTGATCACTTTCTTTTAGATAAATAACATACCAGTTTTTCCTGGTACTTACTTTGGCATCAAGCCCCATTTTTTTCATTATCCGGCTGATCTCTTGGGCATGGCTGTCGTCAGTGGTTATTATTTCTAAATGGTATGCCCCTTCAGGGTTGCTCACTGAACCCCCACCCAGGAATGCCCCGCGCAGGTAAGCACGGCGGCAGCACTCTTTGGTCAGCAGGCCGGGTTTTATCCTGGTGGTGGGAAGTTTATTTTTTTCATCCCACATCCCCAGTTTAACCAGGGCCCTTTCCACTCCCGGCTGGGGCGGAATGCGCACCTGGTAAATATTATTTTTCTTTAACCTTACCTTGCGCTGTACCGTTACTTGCGAATGCAGGCCAAACAGTTTTTTAAACATCTTCAGCACCTTACGGGCCACTGCTGCATTCCCGGTATCAACCGATATGGCAAGCTTCCGGCCGGAAATCTGTATACTGCCGTCCATTTTTATTAAAGCTGCCAACTCTGCAAACTGGCAGCACTGCCGGGGCCCTACAACCCTGGCCAGCTCATCCTTGGTAACCACTGAAAAAGACATGGCATCGACCCCACTTTCCTGCCAAGGAAAATTATATCATATCTCCAGGATTAATTATGAATTCCTGCCGACGTAATCCTTTACGAATCTCCAGCGTTCCAGCGGGCTTTTACTGGTAAAAATCAGTTTTAAAATCGCCCGGGCCAGTTTCGCGGGATGGTGGCGTACCACATCCGATTCCAGCACCAGGTTTTCAGCAACGGGTATTACTCCCATCCTTCTAAGCTTCTTCATATCCGGCTGTACCGGTGCAGCTCCCTGGCTGCGGTAGCGCTCAATCAGCCTTTCAGGTATTTGGCCCGTATTAACGACTATGTAATCCACCAGCTTACCCCCGTGTTTTTCAATGGCTTTTAGGTGGTCAGCAGCAGTATAGTTTTTAGTCTCTCCCGGCTGCGTCATAACATTACAAACATAAACCTTTAAAGCCCGGGACTGCTTAATGGCCTCTGGAATACCTTTTATCAACAGGTGAGGCATAACACTGGTATATAAACTGCCGGGGCCCAGCACAATGGCGTCTGCCTCTTTAATTGCTTTTAACGCCTCCGGCAGGGGTTCACAGCCGCTGGGTTCCAAAAATATCCGCCTTATTTTTTTATCACTGCTGGAAACGGCACTCTCTCCGTGTACTATCCTGCCGTCAGAGAGTTCAGCTCCCATTACCACATTCTGCAGGGTAGAAGGAAGCACCTTCCCCCGGATGGCCAAAACCTTGGACAGGGCCTGAACAGCATTATAAAAACCGCCGGAAAGGTCAGACAGGGCCACCAAAAACAGGTTGCCCAGGCTGTGCCCGGCCATTTCCCCGCTGGTAAATCGGTACTGCAGCACCTGTTCCATCAAACTTTCTTTATCAGCCAGCGCCACCAGGCAGTTTCGTATATCACCGGGGGGCAGCACACCCAGGTCGCCCCGCAGCCGCCCGGAACTGCCGCCGTCATCAGTTACAGTGACAATGGCGGTAATATTGCTGGTGTACTCCTTAATTCCTTTTAAAAGAGTGGATAAACCCGTCCCACCGCCAATAACCACTATTTTGGGACCGTACTGCAGGTAACGGCGGTTATAAATAATGTCCACCACACTGCCGGCGCTAACCGGGTTTAACTCCATAAGCAGTAATCCTATAAACCGCCGCAGGGCATAACCGGCTGTTAATAAACCGGCTGCCACCAGTACCCCACCAATTAACCAATTGGCAGTTCCATGTTCCATCCCCTGCAGCATTACAGCTGCTTTTAAAATATTATAAGCAAACCCGGGGGTAAAAAATTCTATACCCAGGACTACCAGTACTGCCCCCACCAGGCCCAGGACCAGCCAGCGCTTAATGCCCATTCCCGGGTAAAGCCATTTTAACGACTTCCACACCTCAAACACTCCTAGTCTTCTTTAATATCCCGGTGCCTTACTGCTGCTTTGTATCCTTTTTTGCGCAGGAATTCCCCCAGCCAGTTGGCCAGCGTCACCGAGCGGTGCATCCCGCCGGTACAGCCAATAGCTATGGTGAGAGTAGCCTTTCCTTCTTTAATGTAGTGGGGAATTAAAAATTCTATCAATTCAGCGTACTTATCTTTAAATTCACTGGTTACTTCAGAACTGCACACATGCTGCTGAACAGCCGGGTCATTGCCGGTAAGGCTGCGCAGTTCAGGTACGTAATACGGGTTGGGAAGAAAACGCACATCCATTACCAGGTCGGCATCCAGCGGTATACCGTGCTTGTATCCAAAGGAGATAACGGTAATGAAAAGATCATTATCCTGGCGCTCATCACCGTAAGCACTGTATATTTCTTTCTTCAGCTCTTTTACTGACAAATTAGAAGTATCAATTATCTTGTTGGCTCTGCCCCGCAGTTCTCTCAACCGCTCCCGCTCAGCTCTAATATCTTCCAGTATTTCCCCGCCGGACAGCGGGTGGCGGCGGCGGGATGCCTTGTAGCGCTGTACCAGCACTTCATCTGATGCCTCTAAAAATAATATTTCATATCCAACATTTTTATCATCCAAATCCTGCAGTGCATCAAATACTTTGTCAAAAAATTCTCTACCCCGGATGTCCACCACCAGGGCAATTTTTTTTGCCGCAGAATGTTCGCAAAGCTCTGCAAATTTTGGTATTAGAGTGGGAGGCAGGTTGTCTACCACAAAGAAACCTAAGTCTTCTAAAATGCGCACTGCAGTGGTTTTGCCTGCCCCGGAAAGACCGGTAACAATTAAAAACCTCAGCATAAAGCCGCTCCTTTTCAGCAGGTGCAGAAAACTGCACCGCTTTTTTATGTTATTTATTAAGTTTAACTGCAAATTTCTAAATTCTGCAGTACCAGGGCCGCCGCACCCAGCACCCCGGCCCTGGTACTCAGTGCCGCCGGTACCACCTTCAGGTTTTTAAGCTGAACTTTAAAGCACCTGTCCTGTAATTCCCTTTCCATTACCGGCCAGAAAAGTTCCCTGCTTTCCATCACTCCACCGCCCAGCACAATCAGCGGCGGGTTTATAACGTTGACTATATTGGCTATACCGATTCCCAGTGCCCTGGCCGCCCCGTTTATAATTACCCCTGCTTCGGCATCGCCGTTTAGGGCAGCAGCTGCCACAGCTCTGGCATCAACTTCATTGATGTTTCCACCGGCAGCTTTAATTACTGCCTCTCCCCCACCCTCTTCTATTAATTCCAGTGCTGCCCGGGCAATGGCTGTACCGGAAGCCAGGGCCTCTAAGCAGCCAACATTCCCGCAGGTACAGGGAGGGCCGTCCGGCATAATAGTCATATGCCCAATTTCCCCGGCCCCGTCTGATACACCGCGGTATATCCGGCCGTTAATTATAATTCCCCCGCCAATGCCGGTACTGACGGTAATGTAAACCATATCCTGGATACCGTCCCCTGCCCCGTAAATATGTTCACCCAGGGCTGCGGCATTGGCGTCATTTTCAATATATACCGGTACTTGAAGCCTGTTCTGGAGCACTTTTTTCAATTCTACATTTCTCCACCCCAGGTTGTTGGAAAAATGTACAATGCCCTGCCCGGTATCCAATTCCGGGCCCGGCACCACAACAGCAGCAGCCATCAATGCACCGGGAGGAACCCCGCATTTGTGCTGCAGGGCCGTTATGCTGTCCACAATTCGCTCTATTACCCTTTCCGGCCCTTCACCGGCACCGGTAGGCTGTCTCAATTCCGCCAAAACAGTGCCGTTTATATCTGCTAAAGCGGTAAGAATTTTAGTTCCACCCAGGTCTGTACCAATAACATACCCGCTCAAAAGATAGCCCCCTCCCGGCCGCTTGGCTTTGGCCGTTTTTTTACATTACAGGTAGTTTGGGCCTGCACCGTATTATTTAATCACTTACCTTCAATTAAATTTTTAAAGCACAAATTTCTCAAGAACATATGCCACTCCATCTTCATCATTGGAAGGAGCCACGTAGTCTGCCAGTTCTTTTATTTCATCCCTGGCATTGGCCACCACCACGCCCAAGCCGGCATATTTAAGCATTTCTACATCGTTGTACCCGTCTCCTATGGCCATAACCTCATGCTGTCCAGCACCGATCTGCTCTGCCAGCATGGCCAGGGCATCACCTTTGGTCGCCCTGGGATGAGAAAACTCTAAAAACTGGGGCTTAGACTTGGTAATGTGCAGCTGGGATCCAAAAAGGGGTTTTACTTCCCGCAGCAAAACGTCTATTTTCTGTTCATCGGCAACAGCCAGTACCTTTGTAGGTGGTTCCTGGATAAATTCCAGCAGGTCCCCCACCGGGTGGGCTTTAATTCTGCTGATTTTCTGGTACAATTCTGCTTCAGGAGTCATTTTTTCCACATACAGGTTATCATTTACGTAAAGATTAATGTGATAGCCGTATTCTTTTATTACTGCCACCACCTGCCGGGCCAGGTCGAGAGGTACCGGCCGGTGCATTAAAACTTCCTCTGATAATGCATTTTTAACCAGGGCACCCTGGTAAGTAATAAGCGGCACATTAATGCCTAATTTTTCAGCGTAAGGCTTGGCTGAACGAAACATCCGCCCGGTGGCCAGGGTGATATGGATGCCCTTTTCCCGAACCTTTCGCACCGCTTCCATTACCCGTTCAGATATATTTAAGCTGCTGTCTAAAAGGGTGTCGTCCATGTCCACAGCAATTAACTTGTAACTCACACTATACCTCCTAAATTAAAAAGAATTCAGAGATTACAACCACTGCCAAGGTATTTACGCTCCGAAAATACACCGGCACATATAATGGAATCCTAAGTTCTTTACCCCTGCTGCCGGAAATAGTGGTACACCGCCCGGGCAGCTTTTTTGTTCATTCCCGGCACTTTTTCCAGTTCATGCAGTTCCGCCTTTTTTATTCCCTCTATATTCTTAAACTCCTTTAACAGGGCTTTTTTGCGTACCGGCCCAACTCCTTCTATTTCATCTAACAGCGACTTTAAATTTCTTTTTGTTCTCAAGTTCCGGTGATAGGTCACCGCAAAACGATGGGCCTCGTCCCGCAGTCTCTGTACCAGGTATAAAGCCTGGGAGTTTCTCGGCAGAACTATGGGCTCACTTTGGCCTTCCGCGAAAAGCAGCTCTTCTTCCTTGGCCAGGCCGAAAGTCGGTATGTCACCCACCCCCAGCAGTTTCATTACATCCCGGGCAGCATTCAGCTGCCCCTTACCCCCGTCAATGATAACCAGGTCGGGAAAGCGGTGAAATTTAGCCTCTTTGCTGGAGATTTGGCCGGTACTGAGAAGTTTCCTCTCTTCCAGACCCCGTGAAAAGCGGCGGTGAATAACCTCCTGCATGGCAGCAAAATCGTTGGGTCCTTCAACGGTTTTAATTTTAAAACGCCGATACTGGCTCTTGCTGGGCTTACCTTCTTCAAAAACCACCATGGAGGCCACCTGTTCAGCCCCCTGGATATTGGAAATATCATAGCATTCCATCCGGTATGGCGGCTTGGAAAGCCCAAGGGCCCCGGCCAGTTCAGCGGCTGCATTATCCAATTTGTCCCTCTTCAGCCGGCTTTCCGTTTCCATCTGCTGCAGCACCAGCAGGGCATTTTTCCCGGCCATTTCCACTAACCTGGCCTTTTCCCCCCGCTTAGGAGTTTTCACCACCGCTTTAGACCCGCGTTTTTGAGACAGCCAGCTGCTTACCAGTTCTGCTTCTTCTCCTATGTCTTCAGACAGCAGTACATAACGGGGAATGAAGTCCACCTGGGCATAGTACTGCTTTAGAAAACCTTTCATAATCTCGCCGCGGCTTAAGTCATCTGTATTTTTCAGCAGGTGATGTTCCCGGCCAATGAGCTTACCTCCTCTAATAAAGAAAACCATTACGCATACTTCTCCCTGTCCCCTGGCCATGGCAATGACATCCTGGTCTTCCAAGCCGGAAGAAACTATTTTCTGCCTTTCGGTAACTTTCTTCACCGCCTGCAGCTGGTCCCGCAGTTCAGCTGCCCGTTCAAAATCCAATTTTTCTGCTGCCCGGTGCATTCTTTCTTCCAGGCGTTTAATTAAATCCTCCTGGCGGCCTTCTAAAAACAATATTATTTCATTGATAGTTTCCCTGTACTGTTCCCTGTCAACGTTTTTAGTACACGGCCCCTGGCAGCGTTTGATATGGTAGTTTAAGCAGGGCCGGCTGCGGTTGGCAAACTGCCTGCTGGTGCAGGTGCGGAATGGAAACAAGCGCTTTAAAAGCCTTAAAGTCTCATTCATGGCCCCTGCCTGGGTATAAGGTCCGAAATAACGGGAACCGTCTTTTACCAGCCTGCGGGTGGTCAAAACCCGCGGGTAATCTTCATCTAAAGTAACTTTAATATAAGGGTATGTTTTGTCGTCTTTAAGCAGAACATTGTAACGGGGCCGGTGCTCTTTAATTAAGTTGCATTCCAGTATCAGCGCTTCTACTTCCGAATCAGTGACAATATACTCCATATCAGCAATCCGCCCCACCATGGTGCGCGTTTTAGGTGATTGATGGGTGCTCTTTTGAAAATATGACCGCACCCTGTTTTTTAGCGATTTTGCTTTACCCACGTATATTACATTTCCACCGGCATCGCGGTAGATATATACACCCGGTTTGTCAGGAATATGCTTCAACTTTTCTTCTAAATGCAAAGGGTTCACCCCCTATCATAATTTTAACCTAAAACACCATCAAATTTGAAATGTTATTACCCTATTTAATTGACAGGTAAAGGCTGGCAGGCGTAAAATTAGTAAGTAACCAGTTAGTTACTTTTAAGCTACCTCAGGGGGGATGTAATGGTTTCCAGGGAGCGAAACGCCGAAGAATCCAAGCAGCGGATCATGAAAGCAGCGGAACACATTTTTGCCTGTAGGGGGCTGGACGGGGCCCGGGTGGACGCAATAGCAGAAGCTGCGCAGATAAACAAGCGCATGCTGTATCACTACTTCGGCAGTAAGGAAGACCTGTACATGGAAGTGCTTAGGGAAAATTACAAAAAAATACTGGCCGTCGGTCAGAAGGCCACCCGGGTGGAAGGAAGCGTGCTGGAAAAAGTGACAAAAGTAATAGAATACTATTTTTATTTCATGGCAGAAAACGAGGAGTTTGTCCGTCTAATTCAATGGGAGTCGCTGTACCAGGGCCGCTTTACAAGAAAAATTTTGGCCGACATGGCCCAGGATTCCCTCCCCCGGCTGAAAGCACTGCTTGAAGAAGGAATCAGGGAAGGGGTATTCCGCAGTGACCTGGACATCCGGCACCTGGTAATAAGCATCAACGCTGTTATCATGACGTTCTTTGCCCGCCGTGATATTTACAGCTTTCTCTGGGACCGGGACATGAAGAGCCGGGAAGTCCTGGAAGAACGGCTGAAGCACATTTTGGATTTTACTTTAAATGGAATTTTAAACCACCGGAAAAAGGAGGAATAAAGGTATGAACAGGGCTGTCAAAATACCTGCTTTAATAATTCTGGCTGTCTTTATCAGCACCCTGCTGGTGGGCTGCCAGCAGGAGGATGCCTCAGATAAAGTGCTGCACGGCTACATAGAAACAACTGAAGTGGATTTAAATACTAAAATTCCCGGCCGGGTGCTGGAAGTACTGGTGGAAGAGGGAGATAAAGTTAAAAAAGGCCAGGTTGTTGCTAAGCTGGATGATAAGGACCTCCTGGCCAAAGAAAAGCAGTTAAAAGCCCAGGTTGAAGCCGCCAAAGCAAGCTGGGAACAGGCCAAGCTGGCTTACGAATTAACAAGCCGGGTCAGCGAGGAAACCCTGGCCCAGGCTAAAGCCCAGGCTGAGCTGTCTGCCAAAACATTAAAGCGGATGGAAGAACTGTATAAAGCAGGGGCTGTTCCAGAGCAGAAATTAGACGAGGTGAGAACCAAGGCCCAGGCTGACCAGGCCGCCCTGGAAAAGGCCGAAGCAGCCCTGCTGGAAGCACCCCTGGCCAAGGCCAAGGCTGAAGCAGCTCAAGCAGCTTATGAACAGGCCAAGGCCGGGTTGGAAGAAGTTCAGGTAAACCTGGCAGAAACAGTAATAAAATCCCCGGTAAACGGTACAGTAACTGAAGTGCTGGTGGAAGAAGGGGAGCTGGTATCTACCGGCCTGCCGCTTGTTACGGTAACTGCGGACAATGAAAACTGGGTTAATCTTAAAGTACCGGAAACCAAGCTGAAGTATTTTAAAGAAGGACAGGAAATTCCTGTACATGTAACGGCATATCCTGACAAAAAGTTTACCGGCAAAGTAATCAACATCAGCAAAAAGCCAGAATTTGCTGCCCACCGGGCTACCAATGACCGGGGTGAAAAAGACATTATAACCTATAACGTAAAAATACAGCTTAATTCTCCTGACCTGTGGCCCGGAATGAGCGTAGACATTAAACTGCCCCGGGAACAGGGGGAATAAAACATGGTAAAAAAGGTACTGGAGATCACCGCCCGGGAGTTTAAATATATATTCCACAGCAGGCGTTTAATGCTGATTTTAATTGGGGTCCCTTTATTTTACATCGCCCTGTTTGGAATAATGTACAGCGAGCACGTGGTAAAGAATATACCCACTGCAGTGCTGGATTACAGCAGCACTGCCCTTTCCCGGAGCCTGGTGCAGGGTTTCAGGGATTCGGAAAAGTTTGATGTGGTAACCACAGCCAACAGCGAAGCTGAACTGCGGCAGTTAATTCAAAACAAAATAGTCCAGGCCGGCATTATTATACCTCCGGACTTCTCCAAAAAAATAAAAACCGGAAAGTCAGCAAAAGTAATGGTAGTTGTTAACGGCACCAACATGCTGTACAGCAATGCAGTGCTGTCCAATGCCAACGAAATTGTACAGACCATATCGGTGGGCGTTTCTTCTCAAATTCTGCAGGGAAAAGGATACTTACCGGAAGAAGCATTAAATAAAACCCTGCCGGTTCAGTTTGCGATCCGGATATGGTATAACCCAACTTTCAACTACTTAAACTTCCTGCTGCTTGGTTTGGCCGCCACCGCCATCCAGCAGGTAGCTTTAATGTATTCTGCCATTGCCTTTACCAGGGAAAGGGACAGCGGAATCCTGCAGGAACTGCTGCAGAGCGGGTACAAACCGGTTCACCTGGTTGCCGGAAAGGTTCTAGCCTACTTTATCATCAACATGGTGACAATGAATCTCTTAATGCTGGAATGCTGCAGGCTGTTCGAAATTCCGTTCCGGGGGAATGTTCTGCAGCTGCTGTCTTTAGAAACAGCATTCTTCTTATGCATTCTTACCCTGGGTGTGTTCCTCTCTATCGTCTGCAAAAACGAATTGGAAGCCACCCAGTATGCCATGCTGGTGGCAGTGCCGTCATTCCTGTTTTCCGGCTTTACCTGGCCGGTAGATGCTATGCCGCCTTTCGCTAAAGCAGTTTCAGCAGTACTGCCGCTGACTTATTTCTGCAGCACCCTCCGGGACATTGCACTGATGGCTCCAGGCTGGCAGGTGGTCCTGCCCAACATAGAAGTGCTGGGAACCGCCTCCCTGGTACTGCTACCGGCATCAGTATGGGCATTAGGCAGGCATTATAGGAAATTCCAGCAGGTAGAAAGCAGGTCGAACACTGCAGCTGGATAGTAGTAAAGGGCGCTCCCTAATACGGGATGCGCCCTTTTGTTACCCTGTTTCCAGCATTATTCCGGCACTGCGCTTTTTATCCCTCTCCAGTACCGGTTTTAAATACCGGCCGGTGTAAGATTCTTTCACTTCCACCACTTCTTCCGGTGTGCCGGCGGCCACTACTTGGCCTCCCTTGTCTCCCCCTTCCGGGCCCAGGTCTATTATATAGTCTGCCGTCTTAATTACATCCAGGTTGTGTTCAATTACCACCACCGTACTGCCGTTATCCACCAAGCGGTGCAGCACCTTTAACAGCCGGTGAATATCCGCGGCGTGCAGGCCGGTGGTGGGTTCATCTAAAATGTACAGGGTTTTGCCGTTGGAACGGCGGGAAAGTTCGGTGGCCAGCTTCACCCGCTGGGCCTCACCACCGGATAGTTCCGTGGCCGGCTGTCCCAGGCGGATATAACCCAGGCCCACATCCTGCAGGGTCTTCAGTTTGCGGTGAATGCGGGGGATGTTTTTAAAAAATTCCACCGCAGTATCTACCGTCATATTCAGAACATCAGCTATAGATTTACCCTTGTATTTAACATCCAGCGTTTCCCTGTTGTAGCGCAGGCCTTTGCAGACTTCACAGGGAACATAAACATCCGGCAGAAAGTGCATTTCAATTTTTATGATACCGTCACCCTGGCATGCTTCACAGCGGCCGCCCTTAACGTTGAAGCTGAAGCGGCCCGGTTTATATCCCCGCATCTTGGCCTCGGGCATCTGGGAAAACAGTTCCCTTATGTCGGTAAATACCCCGGTGTAAGTGGCCGGGTTTGAACGGGGCGTTCTGCCGATGGGCGACTGGTTAATATCGATTACTTTTTCCAGGTGTTCAATACCCTCTATTTTTTTGCACTTTCCTGGTCTAACTTTAGAATGGTGCAGCTTTTGAGCCAGGTTCTTGTACAGCACTTCATTAATAAGGGTACTTTTCCCGGAACCGCTGACCCCGGTTATACAGGTAAACAGGCCCAGCGGTATGCTGACATCAATGCTTTTCAGGTTGTGCTCGGCGGCCCCCACCACTTTAACTTCCCTGCCATCGCGCTTACGCCGGCGGGAAGGAACGGGGATAACTTTCCTGCCGCTTAAATACTGGCCGGTTATGGAGTTTTCATTCTGCATAATTTCTTCCGGGGTTCCCTGGGCTACAACACGCCCGCCGTTTTCGCCGGCTCCCGGGCCGATATCAATTACATGGTCCGCGGACCTGATGGTATCTTCATCGTGTTCCACCACAATGAGAGTGTTGCCCACATCCCGCAGGCGCTCTAAAGTCCTGATTAACCGCATGTTGTCCCGCTGGTGCAGGCCGATGCTGGGTTCATCCAGTATATAGAGTACACCCATCAATCCAGAGCCAATCTGGGTGGCCAGGCGGATGCGCTGTGCTTCCCCGCCGGACAGTGTGCCGGCAGACCGGTCCAGTGTGAGATAATCCAGGCCCACGTTAACCAGGAAACCCAAGCGCTCAGTAATCTCTTTTAATATCTGGCGGGCAATCATTCTTTCCCGTCCGGTCAGTTCAATTTCCTGGAAAAACTTCTGCAGCTGCAGCACCGTCATAGCGGTAACTTCAGTAATATTCTTACCGTTAATCAGCACAGAAAGAGCCTCCGGTTTTAACCTGGCCCCTTTGCATTCCGGGCAGGGTTTAGCAGTAACGTACTTCTCCAGTTCCTGCCGGCGGTACTCGGAATTGGTTTCCCTGTACAGCCGGTTGAGATTGTTTATCACCCCTTCAAAGGGTGCACTGTATTTGTGCACATTACCGAAAGTATCCCGGTAATAAAACTTGATTCGTTCCCTGCCGGTGCCGTATAAAATGCGGTTTAAATCTTCCTCTTTCATTTCTTCCACCGGCACATCCAGGCTGAAACCGTAATGGTCGGCCACCGCTTCCAGGTAGTTGAAAGCACTGCTGCTTCTCAGCCATCCCTCAATGGCACCTTCCCGTATTGATTTGCTTTTATCGGGTATAACCAGGTCCGGGTCAATTTCTTTATGAATACCCAGGCCGGTGCACACAGGGCAGGCACCAAAGGGGCTGTTAAAAGAAAACAGCCGGGGTGTAATCTCGGTAATGCCAATACCGCAGTCCACACAGGCAAACTTTTCACTGAACACCCTGGGAGAGTCATCGATGACGTCCACAAGCACTACCCCGTCGCCGGCCTTTAAAGCTGTCTCCAATGAGTCCGCCAGGCGTTTCTCTACGCCCTGGCGTATTACCAGGCGGTCTACCACCACCTCAATGGTATGTTTTTTATTTTTATCCAGTTTAATCTCCCCGTTTATGTCTCTAACCTCACCGTCAATTCTTACCCGGACGTAGCCGTCTTTTCTAATCTGCTCTAAAATTTTAACATGCTCACCTTTTTTACCCCGCACCACCGGCGCCAGCAGCTGAATCTTAGTCCTTTCCGGGAGCTCCATCAGCTGGTCAACCATCTGCTGTACCGTCTGCTGGGTAATGGGTTTTCCGCACCTGGGACAGTGGGGCCTGCCTATTCTGGCAAAAAGCAGCCGCAGGTAGTCATATATTTCGGTCACTGTACCCACAGTACTGCGGGGGTTGTGGCTGGTTGTTTTCTGGTCAATGGATATGGCCGGAGAAAGCCCTTCAATGTATTCTACATCGGGTTTGTTCATCTGGCCTAAAAACTGCCGGGCATAGGCAGAAAGAGACTCCACGTACCGCCGCTGTCCCTCGGCATAAATGGTGTCAAAGGCCAGCGAACTCTTGCCGGAACCGGAAAGACCGGTAAGCACCACCAGCTTATCCCGCGGTATTTCCACATCTATATTTTTAAGGTTGTGAACACGAGCACCTTTAACAACAATTTTATCCAGCATGAAATAATCCCCCGTTATTT
>JACDOL010000005.1 GCA_017656165.1 Desulfotomaculum sp. | reverse complement strand
GTTAACCGGTAGGTTGCAGGTTCGAGTCCTGCTCGCGGAGCCATTTTATTTTTGATAAACCTGTCAGGTATATTAAACCTGGCAGGTTTTTTTATTATATTTTTTATTATATATAAGGGTTTGATTTATCAAACCCAGTATTCGGAGGAAAAACGCTGAAATTTGGATTTAATTTACCATTATCGGTCAAAAATAAAAATAAAGTTAACAAATCAAGAAATGCTAAACTTGAATAAATATATACCTGCGGTGGTATACTTTAGTTAAGGTAAGTCAAAGTCAAAGTGGATTAAGGTCAAAGGGGTGGAATACAGTTAATGCCTAATATTTCAGATTTAATAGAAACATACTTAAAGAAGCTGCTGGAAAAAAGTCAAAATGGTTATATAGAAATTCAGCGCAATGAACTGGCAAATGAATTTAATTGTGCTCCATCACAGATCAACTATGTACTTTCCACCCGCTTTACTACCAGTCACGGTTTTATTGTGGAAAGCAGGCGTGGAGGAGGGGGCTATGTAAGAATAGCAAAAGTTCCTTTAGATAATGTTAAGGAATGGCTAAAAGAATTTTACAACCTAGTTGGTGATGAGGTAAGTCAAAATGCTGCCACTGCAATACTGCAGCGGCTGTTAAATGAGAAGGCAATCACGAAAAGAGAATACAATATTATGAAAGCTGCAGTGGATAGAGCAGTGCTTAAACTAGAGCTGCCCTGGCGAGACAAGCTGCGGGCTCAAATTTTAAAGGCTATGATTACTGCCTTAGTCTGTGATAAGTGATAGGGGGGATGAATTATGATGTGTGAAAGGTGCAATAAGCGTCCTGCAACAGTTCATTTAACTCAAGTAATAAATAACAAAAAAACGGAAATGAATGTTTGTGAATACTGTGCCAGTGAACTGCAGCAGGAAACCTGGGGGTTTGATCCCCAGTTTAATCTGCATCACTTTTTAGGTGGATTAATGGGCTATGAATATACTCCAGGAATTAAAACAAGGGAAGAAACCTGCCCTAAATGCCGGATATCAAAAAATAAATTTGCTAAGGTAGGGTTGTTGGGCTGTCCTGAATGCTATGAAACTTTTAAGGATCAAATTATTCCTTTGGTAAGGAGAATTCATGGTACAGGACAGCATACTGGGAAAGTACCGAAGAGGACTGGTGGGCGAGCCAGAATAAACAAAGAAATTAATATGTTAAAAGAACAGCTGCAGGAAGCCATTAAGAAGGAAGAATTTGAAAAGGCTGCCCAACTGCGAGATCAAATAAAAGCCCTGGAACAGAAGTTACAGTAAGGAGGTGGAATTTAATGGGTGTTAGAGAAACTGTAAACAATGCCCGCGCCAGGTGGATGGATGGGGATGGACCGGAAAATGATATTGTTATCAGCAGCCGGATACGACTTGCCAGGAACCTAACAGGAATCTTATTTCCTAATCAAATATCTCAAACTGAAGCTGATTCCGTATTTCACGCGGTACAGCTGGCAATATCTAAAGAAGATTTTAAAAAGCAGTTTACTGGGATGGAACTCGTTCGGATGGGTGAATTGTCTCCGGTGGAAAGAAGTATACTAATGGAAAAACATTTAATCAGCCCGGACCTGTTAAAAGATCATGAAAAAAAAGCAGTGGTATTAAGTGAAGATGAAATTGTCAGTATTATGTTAAACGAAGAAGATCATTTAAGAATTCAGTGCCTGCTGCCCGGGCTGCAGCTGCAGAAAGCTTGGGAAACAGCTAATAAGTTGGATGATGCTCTAGAGGCTACACTGGATTATGCCTTCTCAGAACATTTGGGTTACTTAACTGCTTGTCCCACCAATGTTGGTACCGGTTTAAGGGCATCGGTGATGGTTCACCTGCCTGGATTGACAATAATGAACCGGATAAATGAAGTTATTACCGCCGTATCCAAACTGGGACTTACAGTTAGGGGCTTATACGGAGAAGGAACACAGGCAATGGGCAACCTGTTCCAGGTTTCCAACCAAGTGACCTTAGGGCTCACCGAAGAGGAAATTATAAATAAATTAACATCTGTAGTTAAACAGCTTATAGACCAGGAACGAATGGCCAGAAAGGTCCTGTACCGCGATAAAAAATACCAGCTTGAAGACAGGATATACCGGGCTTACGGGACGCTTAAATATGCACGGATGCTTACTTCGGACGAAGCCATGAGATATATATCCGACGTACGGTTGGGAGCTGATTTAGATGTAATAAAAAATCTTTCTCCCAAGGTATTGAATGAGCTAATAGTTATGACCAGGCCTGCCTACCTGCATAAGCAGGCTCAAAGAGAATTAACTTCCCATGAAAGGGATGTTATGAGAGCGGAGATAGTTAGAAAAAAGTTAAATACTTATAACTAGTCTGGAGGTGTAAATAATGTTTGCAAAATTTACCGAACGGGCACGTAAAGTAATAGCTTTTGCGCAAGAGGAAGCCAGGAACATGAAGTACCCGTATGTGGGCACAGAGCACATACTTTTAGGATTAATTCGTGAAGGTCAGGGAGTAGCGGCACAGGTTTTACAGGAATTAGGTATCCAGGCTGATAAAGTAAGGGAAGCGGTTGAAAAAATGGTAGAAAAAGGCCAGGGAGAAGTACCCAATGAACTTCCGCTCACGCCTAGAGGGAAACGGGTAATTGAACTGGCAGTTTATCATGCTCGCAGAATGGGGCACAATTACGTTGGAACTGAGCACCTGCTGCTGGGATTAATCAGCGAAGGTGAAGGTGTTGCCGCCAAGGTGTTGGTGTCTATGGGTGCGGATTTAAACCGCGTGCAGCAGCTTTTAGTTAAAATGCTTGGCAGCCAGTATGGTGAAGGTGTTCAGGGCAGCCCAAACAACAATGGTGGGTGCCCTGGCGGAAGCTGTGGGATTAATAAGACTGCCACATTAAACGAATTTGGCCGGGATTTAAATGCACTGGCTAAGGAGGATAAGCTTGACCCGGTAATTGGCCGCCAGAAAGAAATAGAAAGAGTAATTCAAGTGCTGAGCAGGAGAACAAAAAATAATCCAGTTCTGGTAGGTGAACCGGGAGTTGGTAAAACAGCCATTGCTGAGGGTTTAGCTCAAAAAATCGTTAATGGTGAAGTGCCAGAAACCCTTGCAGGTAAGAGAGTTGTAACACTGGATTTAGCCGCTATGGTGGCTGGAACCAAGTACCGGGGTGAATTTGAAGATCGTTTGAAAAAAGTAATAAAGGAAATTACCGAGGCGGGAAACATAATTTTATTCATTGATGAACTTCATACCCTGATAGGTGCCGGGGGAGCAGAAGGAGCTATTGATGCTTCTAACATACTGAAACCTGCATTGGCCAGGGGAGAGCTTCAGTGTATTGGAGCGACCACCCTTGATGAGTACCGGAAACATATTGAAAAGGATGCTGCTCTTGAACGGCGATTCCAACCTATTACTGTAGAAGAACCAACAGTAGAGGAAACAATTGAAATTTTGAAGGGTTTGCGTGACAAATATGAAGCTCATCACCGGGTGCGCATTACTGATGAAGCACTGGAAGCTGCAGCGAAATTATCTGACCGGTATATATCAGACCGCTTTTTACCTGACAAAGCTATAGACCTGGTAGATGAAGCGGCATCCCGGGTACGTGTTAATGCATATACTGCTCCCCCTGACATGAAGGATCTAGAAAATAAGCTGGAAGAAATTCGTAAGGAGAAAGAAGCTGCTGTAAACAACCAGGAATTTGAAAAAGCAGCTGAACTTCGAGACAGAGAAAAAGAAATTTTAAATAAACTTGAATTAGAAAGAAAAGAATGGAAACAGCAGCAGGAAGATAAGGAACTGGTAGTAGATGAAGAGAGCATTGCCTCTATTGTGTCCAGCTGGACTGGTATTCCAGTAAATAAGCTGGCTCAAGAAGAATCTGAGCGCCTGCTTCGCCTGGAGGAAGTGCTGCATGAACGGGTTGTGGGCCAGGATGAAGCGGTGAAGGCTGTGGCTAAGGCTGTACGTAGGGCAAGAGCAGGGTTAAAAGATCCCAAGCGCCCCATAGGCTCATTTATTTTCCTCGGTCCTACTGGTGTTGGTAAAACAGAGCTGGCACGGGCTTTGGCGGAAGCGCTTTTTGGTGACGAAGATGCCATGATTAGGATTGATATGTCTGAGTATATGGAGAAACATGCTGTATCCCGACTGGTGGGCTCACCCCCGGGATATGTAGGTTACGAAGAAGGGGGGCAGCTGACAGAAGCAGTTAGAAGGCGCCCATATTCGGTGGTTTTACTGGATGAAATAGAAAAAGCGCATCCTGAAGTATTTAATATCCTGCTGCAGGTACTGGAAGACGGGCGGCTTACTGAAGCTAAAGGGCGCACAGTAGATTTCCGCAACACCGTTATTATCATGACCTCTAACGTTGGTGTTCAGAAACTAAAACATACTCCAGTAGTGGGGATTCGTACTGGCGATGATGATGAAAATAAGGCAGAAGAAATACGTCGGGGGTTAAAGAAAGAATTAGAACGCACCTTCCGCCCGGAATTTTTAAATAGAATTGATGAAATTGTATACTTCCATGCCTTAAGACCCGAACACATTAAAGAAATTGTAGGTTTAATGTTGGACAGAGTGGCTAAGCGAATTGCAGATAGAGGTATATACTTGGAGTTTACAGAAGAAGCTAAAAGTCTGCTGGCGGAGAGAGGTTATAGTGAAGAATATGGTGCAAGGCCGCTGAGGCGTGAAATTCAAAAAAGTGTAGAAGACAGACTTTCTGAAGAACTTTTAGAAGGCAATGTGCAGACCGGCGATAGATTAAAAGTAGGAGTAAAAAATAATGAGATCTCAATAGAAAAAGTGAGATAATATAATGGGCAAAGGCACATTTAGTGCTTTTGCCCTGTACCCATTTAACGGGGCGTGATATAATTTAAGCTGCAGACAATTGGATTGGAGTTGGTTGCTATTCGCAGCAAAACCACTTTTTTTTGCCAGAAATGTGGACACCAATCACTGCAGTGGATGGGTAAATGTCCCGGGTGCGGTTCATGGAATACACTGGTGGAGGAAAACGCACCTTCAACCAGGAAGAAAAAAAGTGCCGCTGGCCAGCCGCTTCTCCAAGTTCTTTCCCAGGTTGAACTTTCCCAGGAAGAAAGATATACAACTGGAATAAAAGAATTGGACCGGGTACTGGGTGGTGGTATTGTACCGGGCTCTTTGGTGCTGATTGGCGGTGACCCGGGAATTGGTAAATCGACTCTTCTTTTGCAGGCTGCCAGCTGTTTAAGCAGCGGGGGCAGGGTTTTATACATAACCGGGGAAGAATCGCTTAGACAGGTAGGGCTTAGAGCCCGGAGATTAGGAATAAATACCAGCGAAGTATACATAGCCAGTGAAACAGATCTGGAAACTGCTCTTTACTACATGAAAGAAATATCACCAAGGGTAGCAGTTGTGGACTCTATTCAAACCATGGTACATCCAGACATCGCTTCAGCTCCAGGCAGCGTTTCACAAGTTAGAGAATCGACGTCAAAACTGATGCACTATGCCAAAGAATACGGAATTTCTATTTTTATTGTTGGTCATGTTACCAAGGAAGGAACACTGGCCGGCCCCCGGGTTCTGGAACATATGGTAGATACAGTGTTGTATTTTGAGGGGGACCGTCACCAATCTTTTCGTATTTTGCGAACAGTAAAAAATAGATTTGGTTCAACAAATGAAGTAGGGATATTTGAAATGCAGGAACGGGGACTGGTAGAAATTGAAAATCCTTCAGCAATGTTTATGGCCAGGCACCCGCTTTCCGCTGCTCCAGGTTCGGTGGTGGTGCCCAGTATTGAAGGAACCAGGCCGTTATTGGTGGAAATACAGGCTCTTGTCTGTGAAAACTCTTTTGGGGTTCCCAGGCGTATGACTACCGGGGTGGACCACAACCGCGTGGCATTAATTATGGCAGTTCTCGAAAAGAGAGTTGGAATGAGGCTTGGTGGGTATGATGCATATGTAAACGTGGTTGGTGGGGTGCGCCTTTTGGAACCGGCTGTTGATCTGGCTGTGGCTCTATCACTGGCATCCAGCTTTAGAGAGACAGCTGTTTCTAATGACATGGTTGTTGTTGGAGAAATCGGATTAACAGGTGAAGTAAGACCAGTAACAGCTTTGGAACGAAGGTTAAAAGAAGCAAAAAGTATGGGGTTTAAAAAAGCCTTAGTTCCCAGAACGGGTATTAATAAATTAAACCTTTCAGGTATAAAATTATTAACAGCTGATACATTAGCAGAAGCTATAGAAACTGCATTAGAAGGTTAAGGAGGGAGCAACATGCTGAGAGATGAAAAAGTTGAAGAAGAATTACTGCAGGTACTGCGCAAGGTTGCTCCCGGCACACCGCTGCGGGAAGGCCTGGAAAACATTTTACGGGCCAAAACAGGGGCCTTAATTGTAGTCAGCGACAGTCCAGAAGTGATGAACATTGCCGAAGGCGGTTTTGAAATAAATGCAGACTTTACCCCTGCTTCTTTATATGAACTGGCTAAAATGGACGGAGCAATTATAATTAGTCAGGATACAAAACGAATAATTGCTGCCAATAAACAATTAATTCCTGACCTACATATTCCCTCCACTGAAACCGGTATTCGTCACCGTACTGCCGAAAGGGTGGCAAAGCAGAGTGGGGAACTGGTTATATCAATTTCCCAGCGCAGGGGGGTAATTACACTTTATAAGGGCTCTCTAAAATATGTCTTACGAGATATAGGGGTAATACTGTCCAAGGCTAACCAGGCAATACAAACTTTAGAAAAATATCGGAACGCATTAGACCAGGTGGTTTTGGAACTATCAAACCTGGAATTTTTAGATGCTGTTACCCTTTATGATGTAACAAAAGCTATCCAGAGGGTAGAAATGGTACTGCGAGTTGTAAAAGAAATTGAACGCTATACCAGTGAACTGGGGACTGAAGGACGCTTAATAACCATGCAGATGGAAGAACTGGTATCAAATGTTGAAGTTGAGGGGCTTTTAATTATTCAAGATTATTCCACGGATGCTGATAAAACTCCAGAAAACATTATGGAAATGATTAATAGTTGGCCGGCTGAGGACCTGCTGGATTTAGTTTTAATTGCTAGAGCACTGGGCTATTCGGGGGGGCAGAGTATATTAGAGCAAAATGTAACCCCCAGGGGGTACCGCGTTCTGCAAAAAATACCAAGACTTCCTGTTCCAGTGATTGAGAACCTGGTAGAAACATTTGAAACCCTCCCCAGCATATTAAATGCCAGCATAGAACAGTTAGATGATGTTGAAGGTATTGGTGAAGTCCGTGCTCGATCAATTAAGGAAGGCTTAAGGCATTACCGTGACAAATTGATACAGGATAGTTATAATACCTGAGACAATTATTTATTAAAAATTAAATTAATACTAGTTTAAATTGTGAAGAACCGGGGCTGAAGCCCCGGTTTTATGTTAAGTTATAATACCCAAGCAGTTTCATCTTATTATATTCTTTGATAATAATATCAAATAAATTTAGATCCAGCGAGCTGCACAGGGCAGCTAAATAAACCAGGGACCTGCCAATTTCAGTTTCCAGCACTTCCCTGCATTGTGGACAAAGCTTGCCCTGCAAATGAGAGTCCATAATATTCTTTAACTCTGACAAAGATGCATCTTCAGGGAGGCTGTTTTTTTCAGTTTTTATTTTTAAGCAGCCGCAGGAAGTTACAGATTTTACTGCTGAGCGGTTAATTCGAGCACTGCACTCCTGGTGCTTACTTAAAATATCTAAAATACTGCGATTACATACCAAGTGATCGGAAACAGTATATTGAAATTCTTCTGTTAAGAGATCCTTCAACAAACTATATCAACCCCTTTCAAAAGTTAACATTTAAACAAATTATAGACATCATTTGAGGGGTTTGTCAAACGAACACACATTCAAAAGGCTGTTGACACATATTAATGCCTGTGCTATAATACTAATTTTATTTGACAAATACAGCTTTGTATGATATACTATTAATGGATTTTTAAGGGGGGATGCTCTTGTTTAAAATAGGTGACAAGGTCGTTTATCCTATGCACGGTGCTGGTATTATTGAAGCTATTGAAGAAAAAGAAGTGCTGGGTAAGAAACAAAAATATTATATACTTCGTCTTCCAATGGGAGACATGAAAGTAATGATACCTATAAATAATTCACAGGGAACCGGGCTGCGCCAGGTAATCGATGGGCAGGGTGTTCAAAAGGTTATTGATATTCTAAGCAGGGATTCCAGCACTATGTCCACCAACTGGAATAGGCGGTACCGGGCAAATTTAGAAAAAATTAAAAGCGGGGATGTATTTGAAGTGGCTGAAGTAGTCCGCAACCTTTTTAAAAGGGATCAAGAAAAAGGTCTCTCCTCTGGTGAACGTAAAATGCTGGAAAACGCCCGGCAGATTTTGATTAGTGAACTGGTGTTGGCTGCAGAACTTGAAGTGGATTCGGTGCAGACACTGGTTGATAGTGCGCTGGCATGATTACGTCAGAATTCATTCTGGCGTATTTTATTTACCGGAGGAAAAGCGCCGAGTATGTTTGAGGAATGAAGCGACCAGTAAAATTTTAGCATATTATCAAAATATGGCAGAAAAATCTGCTTTTATATTGTACTTATTTACATTTATTAACTATAATGTATATGTACTTTTAAATGCGGCTGTTATAAGGAGGTGAAACTACATGGTTAAGAAAATTGTTTCCGGGATGCTGATTTTATTATTTGCGGCCATCGGCTTGTATGCTGGTCTTTACAGTGTTGAAAATAACATTATACCTATCCCGCAAGATCTGCCGCAGTGGGTGAACATTGGGTTTGTTGGGCTGCTTACCCTGCTTGGTGCCCTTGCGGGTGTACTGTTAACACCATTAATTATTAGAACTGCTCTTTGGATTACTTCTTATATTGATCAATACCTGGCCAAGACCCCCACATCAGATTTGATTATGGGGGCAGTTGGGTTAATTTTTGGACTCATAATTGCAAATTTACTAGGTTCCATTTTATCTTTTATGGGTCCCATCGGCAGGGGGATCTGGTTCTTAAGTACAATTCTTCTCGGATATCTTGGGCTGTCGGTAGGGATAAAAAAGAGGGAAGAAATATTCGGCATAGTAACCAATTTGTTGAAATTCAGCAAAGAAAAAACCTTTAAGACAGAGGCTAAAGGTGGAAGCATAAAAGTCCTGGATACCAGTGTTATAATTGACGGCCGAATTGCAGATCTTTGCGAAAGTGGTTTTATTGAAGGAGTTTTAGTGGTGCCTACTTTTGTGGTGGATGAACTGCGGCATATTGCTGATTCCTCAGACGTGTTAAAACGTAATCGTGGACGCCGGGGCTTAGATATATTAAATCACATGAAAAAAATGACTGACATTAAGGTGCAGGTATACGACAATACAAGATGGCTGGATGATGTAGCAGAAGTAGATGCTAAGCTGGTTAAATTGGCAGAAAAACTAAATGCTAAAATAATGACTAATGACTTTAATCTTAATAAGGTGGCAGAACTGCAGGGCGTCAAAGTACTAAATATTAATGAACTGGCCAATGCAGTGAAGCCGGTTGTACTTCCCAATGAAGAAATGGAAGTGCAGGTAGTAAAAGACGGTAAAGAATTTGGCCAGGGATTGGCTTACCTGGATGACGGCACCATGATTGTTGTAGAAGGTGGAAAGCGTTATATGAATCAGACTATCAAAGTGGTAGTTACCAGCGTTCTGCAAACTGCTGCTGGGAGAATGATTTTTGCTAAACCTAAGCCTGGAGAACGAAGAGACGAATCTTCAGCCCACTATAATAATGGGGTGAATGCCCTTGGTTAACGTATATGCCGTCATTCCTGCTGCCGGTGTCGGTAGCAGGATGAAATCTAAGGTAAAAAAGCAGTACCTTCAGTTAAAAGGACTGCCCGTTCTGGTTCATACCATTAAAGTTTTTGAAAAGTGTCCAGTGGTTAAGGGTATAGTTTTAGTTGTTAATGAAAAAGATGTTTTGTTTTGTACAGAAGAAATAGTGGAAAAATATAAATTTAAAAAAGTGCTGTCGGTAGTTCCTGGTGGGGAATGCCGGCAGCACTCCGTGTATAACGGACTGAAAAAGCTGCCGGCGGAAGAAGAAGATATTGTGGCAGTACATGATGGAGCTAGGCCGCTGGTTACGGAAAATGTACTGCTTGAAACTATATCAGCAGCCCGAAAGTATGGAGCAGCGGTGACTGCGGTGCCGGTAAAGGATACCATTAAATTTGCTGAGCCTGGGGGAAAAGTGATAGAGACACCGCCAAGGGACAAGCTGTGGGCGGTGCAGACACCACAAGTGTTTAAATACGGCCTTTTATTAAAAGCTTACCGGGAAGCTTTTAAAGATAATTATATTGGGACAGATGATTCTTCTTTGGTGGAGAGAATGGGCCTGCCGGTATACCTGATAAGCGGCAGCTATGAAAACATAAAAATTACCACCCCGGATGATATGCTTTTGGCGGAGGCGATATTGGACAGGAGGTCAGAGGTTTGCGAGTAGGTATTGGTTTTGACGTACACAGGCTGGAGCCGGGGCGCCCGCTAATTGTTGGAGGGGTAGATATACCTTATTCCAGGGGGCTCATGGGGCATTCGGACGCAGATGTCCTGGTACATGCGGTGATGGATGCCCTGTTGGGTGCAGCCGGAAAAGGAGATATTGGCAGGCACTTTCCGGACGATGATGAAACTTACAAGGGGATTTCCAGTTTAGAGCTGCTGCGGCAGGTAAGGGAAATAATAGCTGCTGCCGGCTATCGAGTAAACAATATAGATGCAGTGATTATTGCCCAAGCGCCGCGCATGTCTCCTCATATTCGCAAAATGGAAGAAAACATTGCTCGCGTACTGGAGATTGAAGTTGAGAAGGTAAATGTAAAAGCTACCACCACTGAAAAACTGGGCTTTACCGGTGAAGGAAAAGGTATTGCCGCGCAGGCTGTAGTTTTGATTATATAACTTTACCAGGGGCGCTTATGCGTCCTTTTAGGTGTGTTTAAGTGTACTGGTGACTTAGTTGCTAGCCATAAACTAATGATGTTATAATACTTTACTAGAGTTACTACAAGCTGTACATTCTGCCAATTAAAAGGAGGAAATAACCTTGTCAGTTCGTGTAAGATTTGCGCCAAGCCCTACAGGACCACTACATATTGGCGGTGCTCGTTCGGCGCTCTTTAACTGGCTTTTTGCCCGACGACACGGTGGTCAATTTATTGTGCGCATAGAAGATACCGACTTGGAACGTTCAAGCAGGGAGTCAGAAGAAAACATTTTAAACTCATTAAAGTGGTTAGGTTTAGACTGGGATGAAGGTATTCAGGTCGGGGGCGAAAACGGCCCATACCGTCAAACAGAGCGCCTGGATATTTATAGGAAATATGCTAAGAAGCTGTTAGATTCAGGGCATGCTTATTATTGTTACTGCACGGAGGAAGAGCTGGCCAAGGAAAGGGAAGAACTCTTGGCTAAAGGTGAAATGCCTCGCTACATGGGGAAGTGCCGCGAACTTACTGCTGAAGAACGTGAAAAGCTTGAAAAAGAAGGGCGTAAGCCTGTGCTGCGCTTTAAAGTGCCGCAGGAAAAAACTGTTACCGTAAACGACCTGGTTCGTGGCAAAGTAGAGTTTGACTGTTCTGGAATTGGTGACTTCATAATTATGAAATCTGACAACATACCCACTTATAATTTTGCAGTGGTGGTAGATGATCACCTAATGAAGATCTCTCATGTAATTAGGGCGGAAGAGCACCTTTCAAATACCCCTAGGCAGATACTGCTGTATGAGGCGCTGGGGTGGGATACACCTTCATTTGCTCACGTTTCACTTATTTTAGGGAAAGACCGGAGCAAAATGTCTAAACGGCATGGAGCTACTTCTATTGAACAGTACAAAAACATGGGTTACCTGCCGGAAGCGTTAGTTAACTTTTTGGCATTACTTGGCTGGTCACCTGGCGGAGAAGAAGAAGTGTTTACTATAGAAGAACTTAAAAAACTGTTTGATTTAGACCGGGTTTCCAAAAGCCCAGCTGTTTTTGACATGGAAAAATTGAACTGGTTAAATGGTATTTATATTCGTAAGAGCAGTCTTAAAGAAATTACCGAGATGTGTCTCCCCTACCTGCAGAGGGCGGGTTACGTACCTTTAGAACCAAGTCCCGAAGATATTGAGCGGGCCCAAAAGGTAGTGGCTGCAACCAGGGAGTACCTGACCCATTTATCTGAAATTGTTGAACATGTAGATATTTTTTATAAGGATAGTGTGGAACTGGAAGACGATAAAGCAAGGGAAGTAATTAACCAGGAACAGGTTCCCCGGGTATTGAGAGCGTTAAAAGAAAAAATATATGCAGCGGGTATGTTAGATGAAGAAGCGGTAAAGAAAATGCTGAGGGAGCTAACTAAAGAACTGGGGTTGGGAGGCAAGAAAGTTTATATGCCCCTGCGGGTAGCGTTAACTGGTAAAACTCATGGGCCTGAACTGTATCAGATAATTCCAATATTGGGAATTAAAGGAACGGTTAATAGGATTAATGCTGTGCTTGAAGGGAAATTATCCTGACAATTTAAGTTTGGGCCGGTAGGCCCAAACTTAATTAATCTATTTCAGTTTTGTCTTAAAATATAAGTGTTTGTTGGAGGACGCCATGTTTAAAAAAATAAAAAGGGACATACAAGTTATTTTTGAGCGCGATCCGGCGGCAAAAAGTATACTGGAAGTACTCCTTACATACCCGGGACTGCATGCCATATTATTTCACCGCGTTGCGCACTGGTTTTACAGAAAAAAGTTTTACCTCATAGCCCGGATAATATCCCAATTCAGCCGGTTTTTAACCGGGATTGAAATTCACCCCGGTGCTAAAATTGGTGAAGGGTTGTTTATTGACCACGGGGCAGGGGTAGTAATTGGTGAAACGGCGGAAATTGGTGATAATGTAACTATATACCAAGGGGTAACCTTAGGTGGTACAGGTAAAGAAAAAGGCAAGCGGCATCCCACCATTGGCAATAATGTTGTTATTAGTTCTGGGGCTAAAGTACTGGGGTCTTTTACTGTAGGAGATAATGTTAAAATTGGTGCCGGGTCAGTGGTTTTAAAGCCAGTTCCTCCTAATTGTACAGTGGTTGGTGTTCCGGGTAAAGTAGTAGTGAGAAATGGTGAAAAAGTACCCAAGGTACCGGATATAGATTTAAGGCATGATTTGCTGCCTGACCCGGTGGCTGATGCTCTTTCAGCATTGAATGAAGGAATTCGGCGCCTGGAAAAACGAGTGGATGAGCTGGAAAGAGAGAATGCCGTTTTAAAATCTAAGATTCAGGGGGGCTAAAGTTAGTGATTGAAGTATATAATACTTTAACCAGGCGAAAAGAAAAGTTGGAGACCAGGGAACCCGGCCGGGTAAGCATGTATGTTTGTGGACCGACAACTTACAACTACATACACTTGGGGAACGCACGGCCCTTGGTAGTATTCGATACAGTACGCCGTTATTTAATGTATAAAGGATACCAGGTGACATATGTACAGAATTTTACCGATGTAGATGATAAGATAATAAATAAAGCACGTGAGGAAGGAGAAGACCCGCTGGCTTTAGCCCAGCGCTATATAAATGAATACTTTAGTGATGCTGACGCCCTCAATGTAATGAGAGCGGATAATCATCCTAAAGTATCAGAGCATATTCCGGAGATAATTGAGCTGATACAAAAACTTATTGATGGTGGTTATGCTTATAATATAGATGGCGACGTGTTTTTTGAAGTTCGCAAGTTTAAGAATTATGGTAAATTATCAGGCCGCTCCCTGGATGAAATGCAGGCTGGTGCCAGGGTGGAAGTTAACGCTATAAAAAAAGATCCTATGGACTTTGCTTTGTGGAAAAAGGCTAAACCGGGAGAACCGAGCTGGCCAAGTCCCTGGGGAGACGGGCGTCCTGGTTGGCATATTGAGTGTTCAGCCATGGCTTTAAAATACTTGGGGGCAGGCTTTGATATACATGGTGGTGGTTATGATTTAATTTTTCCTCACCATGAAAATGAAATTGCCCAGTCTGAAGCTGCTACACAAGAAGTATTTGCCAGGTATTGGATGCACAATGGCTTTATTACTGTAAACAAGGAAAAAATGTCCAAGTCGCTGGGCAACTTTTTTTTGGTTAGGGAAATATTGGAGAAATTCCCCGGTGAAGTTGTTCGCTTTTATCTGCTTTCTACCCATTATCGCAGCCCCTTGGACTTTGATGACCAAAAAATTGCTGCCAGCCAGAAGGGCCTTGAGCGCTTGAAAAACTGTCTTAATATGTTAAGAGAAGCTCTTGAAGACAATGGGGTAGGAGAAGCTGCTAATGAACATGACAGACAATTTTCTGAAAAAATGGGCCGGTTTAAAGAAGCCTTTGAAAAGGCCATGGATGACGACTTCAATACTGCGCTGGCTATAGCTGTTTGGTTTGATCTGGCGAAAGAAATTAATGTTTATTTAAATAAGCTTAAAACTGGAAAAACCAGGGTATCATTGGAGCTCCTGCGGGAAGCGGAAGAACTTTTTACCACTTTCAATCATGTACTTGGTATTTTAAACGAAGCCCCGGATTCTGGCAAAATATTGTTGGAAGAAAATACTTCTGCTGATAATGAACTGGTGGAAAAACTAATAGAGTTAATTATTGATATCCGCCAGCAGGCCCGAAAAAAGAAAGACTTTGATACTGCTGACGCCATAAGAGACGGTCTTAAAGGACTAGGCATAATTATTCAAGATACACCCCAAGGTGTAAAATGGAAAAAGCAGCGATAGGGGTCAAAAAGTATGATTAGCTTTACAGGACAACCAATAAAAGATGTTCACTTGCTTTCACCCCAGGTTTTAGCCTATATTGGAGATGCTGTGTATGAACTTGCTGTGCGGCGGTTTTTAGTAACAAAAGGAACTGTAAAAACTAATCAGCTGCATGCTCAGGCGGTCAAGTATGTCCGGGCTGGTGCTCAGGCCCGGGTACTTTTTGCCCTGGAGAATATGCTTTCTGAAGAAGAAAAAAACATAGTGCGACGGGGCAGAAATTCCAAGTCTATGCATATTCCTAAAGGGGCTGGAGTAACGGAATACCGTTATAGCACTGCTTTTGAATGTTTAATAGGATACTTGTATTTAAAAGGGGATATACAGCGATTGAATGAGATCCTTCAAATTGCCGGCGATGTTATATCCAAGGAAGACAAGCTTAGTGAATAATGTTTTGTTATAGGGGAGAGTATTTATGGGAGAGCAAACTGCAAAAGTTATACTGCTGCGTCATACTCCAGAACCAGAAGAACTAGTGGCCATGAGTGCCAGGTTGTGCTATTCTCCAGCGTCCATTGAAGAAATAGCTGAAGGGGTAAGCCGTAAGGACCAGGCGGAGTTTATTAAGAAAATAATGAAAATGGGACATCACACGGTTTTGGAACATATTTCTTTTACCTACGGGATTGAAGGAGTGTCTAGGAGCATGTTGGCTCAAATAACAAGACACCGTATTGCCAGTTTTAGTGTTCAATCCCAGCGTTATGTTGGTGAAACTACTTTTCAAAACAAGGGAGGCACTTTTGGTTTTATAGTCCCAGAAAGAGTAAGGCAGTTAGGTGAAGGCGCTGTGAAGAAGTTTTGCAGCCAGATGCAGCAGATGCAGGAATGGTATGACCAGTGGGTAGAGTTGTTTGGAGGTGGGCGTTCAGGTTACGAAGATGCTCGCTTTGTCCTGCCCAATGCTGCTGAAACTAAAATAATTGTAACCATGAATGCCCGGGAATTGCTTCACTTTTTTAACTTGCGCTGCTGCAACCGTGCTCAGTGGGAAATACGTGCAGTTGCCAATAAAATGCTTGAGTTAGCGAAAGGTGCTGCTCCCATCATATTCGGTGAAGCGGGTCCGCGCTGTCTCAGTGGGCCCTGCCCAGAAGGGGAGCTCAGCTGTGGGAAAGCAAAGGAAGTTAGAGAGTTATACTTAGGGGAAAGCAGTGTTAATGAATAAAAACATCATTAAGCAGCGAAAATCAGGTGGGAACTATGGCCAGTGATTTGATAATTGGGCGCAACGCAGTCCGAGAGGCTTTGCGTGCAGGGAGAACTATTAACAAAATAATGATTGCCCCTGGGAGCAGGTCCGGTGCGGTAAAAGAAATTATCAATCTAGCTAAGCAGCAGAAAGTGCCAGTTCAGAATGTTGACCGCAGGCTCCTGGATAAAACTGCCCGGTCCACTAACCACCAGGGAGTAGTGGCGGTGGCGGCGGTAAAGAGTTATATTGAGCTGGAAGATTTGCTGGATAATGCTGTAAGGCTGGGTTTGCCTTTTTTAATTTTACTGGATGAAATTAATGATCCTCATAACTTGGGGGCAATAATTCGCACTGCAGATGCTGCCGGGGTACACGGTATAATCATTCCTCGCCGGCGTTCAGTACAGCTGACCTCTACGGTGGCCAAGGCTTCAGCTGGGGCTGTGGAGCATGTACCGGTGGCAAGGGTGACAAATATTGTTCAAACCATTAAGAAGCTCAAGGACATGGGTATCTGGGTAGTGGGAGCAGATATGGAAGGTCAAGAGCTGTTCTGGAATGTTCCGCTGGATGGGCCAGTAGCCTTAGTGATAGGTGGAGAAGGCAAAGGGCTCAGCCGTCTAGCAAAAGAAAACTGTGATATTGTGGTAAGGCTGCCTATGCATGGAAAAATAAACTCACTTAATGCTTCGGTCGCTGCAGCACTGCTGACATATGAAGTGCTAAGGCAGCGGGGTAAGGGAGCCAGCGATGCCTGATTATTATGTCATTGATGGATACAATATAATTCATGCTTGGCCGGAAAAATTTAAAGAAATAATGGAAAATTCACTGGAGCATTCCAGGGACAAACTTATTGAGATAATGTCCAACTTTGCCGCTGCCACGGGTAGTAATGTTACCGTAGTTTTTGATGCCCATAATGTGAAAGATGGAATAAGCCACATGGAAAAGATGAATAACGTAGAAGTGTATTATACCGGCCAGGATGAAACTGCTGACAGCTTAATAGAAAAGTTGGTTGGTGACCTTTATCATAAAGGAAGAGTATATGTGGCTACATCTGACTGGGACGAGCAGCGCATTGTTTTTGGACGGGGTGCGTACCGCTTAACTCCCAGGGAGCTATTAAAAATGGTTGAAGATGCCCAAAAGGAAATCTCGTTCCATGCTGTGTCATCAGAGCCCACTGACGATTACTTGGAGAATCGCCTTCAGGAAGAAATAAGACGTAAGTTTGAACAATGGAGGAGGCAAAAAAAATAATACAAGCTATTGGCAGGTTCTTTTTCAGTTGACTAGCTATTTAAGTTTCAGGTATAATTGTAGACGGCAGTAACCTTTTGGCCGAGCTTTACAAGCTCGGCTTGTCACGCAATTCGGAAAACTTTAAGTTAATATTGATTGTTTTTAAATAATAGAAAGCGGGGCGATGTAATGAGTGCTAATGCACAAAGAGATGTGGCGGATTATCACCTGTTAGTTGACGAAGAAGTTGTTGAATATGCTAGGAAGGGTGATGATGCTGCACAGGAGTACTTGATCAACAAGTACAAGAACTTTGTGCGTGCTAAGGCCCGCAGTTATTTTTTAATCGGGGCAGATCGGGAAGATATAATCCAGGAAGGTATGATTGGCCTGTACAAAGCAATACGTGACTTTAGAATGGATAAGCTGTCATCATTCAGAGCTTTTGCAGAGCTGTGCATTACCAGGCAGATTATTACTGCTATCAAAACAGCCACCAGGCAAAAGCATATTCCTTTAAATTCTTACGTGTCATTAAATAAACCCATCTACGACGAGGATTCTGATCGTACTTTACTGGATGTTATTTCGGGATCGAAGGTTACCGACCCCGAAGAGTTAATTGTTAGCAGGGAAGAATTTGAAGATATTGAAGAAAAGATGGGCGAGATTCTCAGCTCTCTAGAGTGGAAGGTTTTAATGGCATATTTGGAAGGTAAATCATACCAAGAAATAGCTACAGAATTAAATCGTCATGTTAAGTCAATAGACAATGCGCTGCAGAGAGTAAAACGTAAGATTGAGCGATACCTGGAGAAGCGGGAATCTTAAAACTTGATAAATTTGTAAGAAAAAATGTGTTGACAGTTGGGCATAGATTTGTTATGATAAATCTTGCGTTGAGGGGGAAATAACTTACTCCCCTTCGATCGCACTAGATTATAAGCTGGCGTAGCTCAATTGGTAGAGCAGCTGACTTGTAATCAGCAGGTTGCAGGTTCAAGTCCTGTCGCCAGCTCCATCAAGTTAATAAAGTGTGGAGGTTGGAGGAGTGCCCGAGTGGCCAAAGGGAGCAGACTGTAAATCTGCCGGCGGATGCCTTCGTAGGTTCGAATCCTACCTCCTCCACCACATTATATACGTTCTTGACATGATGCTTTGTATGTGGTAAATTAAAGCTTGTTGACGCGGGATGGAGCAGTTGGTAGCTCGTCGGGCTCATAACCCGAAGGTCGGGGGTTCAAGTCCCCCTCCCGCAACCATGCCGCCGTAGCTCAGATGGTAGAGCGCATCCTTGGTAAGGATGAGGTCACGGGTTCAATCCCCGTCGGTGGCTCCATAATAAAATCGTGGCGGTGTAGCTCAGCTGGTCAGAGCACACGGTTCATACCCGTGGTGTCGCTGGTTCGAGTCCAGCCACCGCTACCAGGAAGCTGGCCGTTAAAGGCTGGCTTTTTATGTTTTTTGTCAATTTAAGAAGGAATTTGCTCTTACATATCGAACTTCTTATACTGGCGCGGAGTAGCTGCGCAGCAGGGTGGACAAGTATATTTGCGCTAACATGTGGCAATAACTTAAAAGAGTGTTAAATGATGTTAAGGGGGAAAGAAACCAATGGCAAAGGTTAAATTTGAGCGTACCAAGCCGCACGTAAATATTGGTACTATTGGTCACGTTGACCATGGTAAAACTACACTGACAGCTGCAATTACCATGACACTGTCAAAAGTTTATGGCGGCGAAGTTAAGAAGTATGACGAAATTGACAATGCTCCAGAAGAGCGTGAACGCGGTATTACCATTAATACAGCACACGTTGAGTATGAGACTGAAAAACGTCACTATGCACACGTTGACTGCCCCGGGCACGCTGACTATGTTAAGAATATGATTACCGGTGCAGCCCAAATGGACGGTGCTATTCTGGTAGTATCCGCTGCTGATGGTCCGATGCCCCAGACCCGTGAGCATATTCTGCTGTCCCGCCAGGTAGGCGTACCTTCCATTGTAGTATTCTTGAACAAAGCAGATATGGTAGACGACGAAGAATTGCTTGAACTGGTAGATATGGAAGTGCGCGAACTGTTAAATGAATATGAATTCCCCGGCGATGACACACCCATTGTTGCCGGTTCAGCTCTGAAAGCATTGGAATGCGGTTGCGCTAAGCGTGAGTGTGAATGGTGCGGCAAGATCTGGGAATTGATGGACAAAGTAGACGAGTACATTCCGACTCCTGAACGCGATATCGATAAGCCCTTCTTGATGCCTGTAGAAGACGTGTTCTCCATCACCGGTCGTGGTACAGTGGCAACCGGTCGTGTTGAGCGCGGTAGAGTTAAGCAGGGTGACGAAGTAGAAATTGTAGGTTTGATGGATGAACCCAAGAAGACAGTGGTAACAGGCGTAGAAATGTTCCGTAAGATACTGGACTTTGCAGAGGCTGGTGACAACGTAGGCTGCCTGTTGCGTGGTATTGACCGCAAGGAAATTGAGCGTGGTCAGGTGTTAGCTCAGCCCGGTACCATTAACCCGCATACCAAGTTTGATGCAGAAGTGTACGTTCTGACCAAGGAAGAAGGTGGCCGTCATACCCCGTTCTTTGATGGGTATCGTCCCCAGTTCTACTTCCGTACAACAGACGTTACTGGAACAATTAAGCTTCCTGAAGGTGTAGAGATGGTAATGCCCGGGGACAACACCAAGTTCACCATTGAACTGATTACCCCCATTGCCATTGAAGAAGGACTGCGCTTTGCTATTCGTGAAGGCGGCCGCACCGTAGGTGCTGGCGTTGTAACTGCTATCCACGAGTAAAAATAAATTTAGTAAAGTGAGTAGTGTGCTTAATAAAGTGGGGGAAAGTTATAACCCCCACTTTTTATTTCGCCAGCAGCCAAGGTGTTTGCCGGAGAAAATGTATGTGCTGGTGTTTTCGGAGTGTAAACACCTTGGTGGTTGATAAGAACGAAAGTTTTTTACCTGGTATATAGTGGCAATTAAGGTGTTAAACTATAAATATTAATTAGTTTTAATTTCTATTGACATGTAATATTACTTGTGATAAATTTGATAAGGTGAAATTTAGTAAGGCGTTAGGTTTTTTTATTTGTGGGAGGTGGCAATGGTGAGGGTAGGAATTACGCTGGCATGCTCACAATGCAAAAGAAGAAATTATACTACTACAAAAAATAAAAGGAACGACCCGGACAGACTGGAGTTAAGAAAGTATTGTCCTTTCTGTAAAACTCACACTGTGCATAAAGAAACCAGGTAATTTAAGGATGTGGCATAAATGGTAGCTTCTAAAAAACAAGCTGCGGAAAAAAGGGGAGCAGCATTGGCTAAAAAGGGCCAAGCCAAGCCTGCAAAAAAAGATGCTAAATCTAAGGGGCGTTTTCAGGTCGTAAAAGACTTCTTCTCAGGGGTTAAGACCGAGCTTAAGAAGGTGCATTGGCCGACACGCCGGGAAACGATGGTTTATACAGGGGTAGTTTTAACTGCTGTTACCCTTGTGGCTGTTATTATTTGGATTTTAGACTCTATTCTAAGTAGAGGGTTGGCATTGATTATAGGATAAGTGAGGTTCCTTTTTATGGAAAAAAGATGGTATGTTGTGCATACCTACTCTGGTTATGAAAACAAGGTAAAAGCTAACCTGGAAAAACGAATAGAATCAATGAATATGGAAGAAAAGATCTTCCGTATTATAGTTCCAATGGAAGATGAAGTGGAACTAAAGAATGGGAAGAAAAAAGTAGCCAAAAAAAAGGTGTTTCCTGGGTATGTTTTGGTAGAAATGGTAATGACTGATGACTCCTGGTATGTGGTGCGCAATACACCTGGCGTAACAGGATTCGTTGGGTCCGGGACAAAACCTATTCCCCTTACTGAGCAAGAAGTTAAAGATATTATGCGGCAAATTGGTGAAGATGAGCCCCGCGCCAAGGTTCTTTATAACGAAGGAGAGCAGGTCAAAGTTACCAACGGGCCGTTTGAAGATTTTGTTGGAGTGGTTGAAGAAATTTACCCGGAAAAGGGTAAGTTGAGAGTTATGGTATCTATGTTTGGACGGGAAACTCCCATAGAACTGGATTTTTCCCAAGTAGAGAAAATAGATTAGATATGTGTGTATGAGGAGGTGTGAGTAGTGGCTAAGAAAGTAGCTGCTGTTGTTAAACTCCAGATTCCTGCCGGCAAGGCAAGCCCTGCACCGCCTGTTGGTCCAGCTCTTGGCCAGCACGGGGTTAACATTATGGGATTTGTTAAAGAATTTAATGAAAGAACTGCCAAGCAGGCAGGACTGATTATTCCTGTTGAACTGACGGTTTATGAAGACCGTTCTTTCTCTTTTATCTGTAAAACCCCTCCTGCTGCTGTCCTGCTGAAAAAAGCTGCAGGTATTGAAACTGCTTCAGGAGAGCCCAATAGGAACAAGGTTGCTAAAGTTCCTCGTTCCAAGGTAAAAGAAATTGCTGAGCTTAAAATGCCTGATTTAAATGCAGCAGATATAGAAGCAGCAATGCGTATGATTGAAGGTACTGCCCGCAGTATGGGTATAGAAATAGTAGAAGATTAGTTTTGATGGTTTAATGGTGGGAGGAGTTTTCCGTTAATACCACAAAGGAGGTTTATATATGCCCAAGCATGGTAAAAAATATCAAGAAGCTGCCAAAGCTGTTGATCGCAGCAAACTTTATGACGTAACAGAAGCTATAGAACTGGTAAAGAAAACAGCGCCTGCAAAATTTGATGAAACTGTTGAAGCTGCTGTACGTTTAAACCTTGATGTTCGTCACGCCGACCAGCAAATTCGCGGGGCTGTTGTGCTTCCGCACGGTACTGGTAAGGACAAAACTGTACTGGTTTTTGCTAAAGGAGACAAGGCAAAAGAGGCAGAAGCGGCTGGAGCAGACTTCGTTGGAGCAGAAGAACTGGTAGAAAAAATTCAAGGTGGTTGGTTAGGATTTGATGTAGCCATTGCTACTCCCGATATGATGGCGCAGGTTGGTAAGCTGGGTCGTATACTGGGGCCGCGTGGATTAATGCCAAACCCCAAAACCGGTACTGTAACTATGGATGTTGAACGGGCTGTAAAAGAGTCCAAAGCTGGTAAGATTAATTACCGGACAGATAAAGCTGGTATTATCCATGCGCCAATAGGGAAGGTTAGTTTTGAAACTGACAAGTTGAAAGAAAACTTCGAAACACTGCTGGATACTTTAATAAAAGCTAAGCCGGCAGCAGTTAAAGGAACTTATATTAAGACAATTACCTTATCCAGTACTATGGGGCCTGGAGTGAAGGTTAATCCCCAAAAAGTTATGGGCTAATTTTAGCCAGTACTCACACGAAAAAATTAAATACTTTTTTATTAATCCAGCTGTAGACCGTTGGTGTGATTACACTTAATGACTAAAGTCGCCAACGTTAGGCCGGAGTTATCCTTTAATATGATTATAGGGATCTCTGTGTGCGTCTACAGGGGTCCTTTTTCTTTTAATTTACCCGGGAAGGGAGGTGCTGTGTAAATGCCGACCAAGCAGGAAAAAGCACAAATGGTTGCTGAATTAAAGGAAAAAATTGATAAATCACAGGTAATCGTCCTGGCAGATTACCGGGGGATTACTGTGGATAAGGTAACCAGCTTGCGGAGTGATCTCCGTAAAGCCGGGTCAGAATTGAAAGTTGCCAAGAACACTCTTATAAAAATTGCTGCTAAGGAGGCAGGAATTGAAGGCCTGGATTCATACTTGGAAGGGCCAACAGTGCTGGCATTTGGATACGAGGACCCTGCTTCTGCTCCTAAAATAATTAATAAATATGCTAAAGAGCTGGATGAGAAACTGGTCATTAAGGCCGGTGTGCTGGAGGGTGCAGTGGTAAGTCCCGACCAGGTTAAAGAACTGGCCAATCTGCCCTCCCGTGAAGAACTGCTGGCCAAAGTTGTGGGCGGTATGCAAGCGCCGCTGTATGGCTTTGCCAATGTATTGGCAGCAAATCTCAGAAACCTGGTTTATGTGCTTGAAGCTGTACGTAAGAAAAAAGAAGAAGAAGCTGCTTCCTAAAAACATAACACCCTTTACTTTAACTTGTTTAAAACTAAAAACTAAGAATTACAAGGAGGTAACATATAATGTCTAAAGTAAATGAAATCTTAGAAGCGGTAAAAGAACTGAGTGTTTTAGAACTTGCTGAACTGGTAAAAGCTTTTGAAGAAGAATTCGGTGTAAGTGCAGCTGCTCCTGTAGCTGCTGTGGCAGCTGCTCCTGCTGCTGGCGCTGCTGATGCCGGTGCTGCAGAAGAGCAAACTGAATTCGATGTAATTCTAAAATCTCCTGGTGCTAAGAAAATTAATGTTATCAAGGTTGTTCGCGAAATCACCGGCCTGGGCTTAAAAGAAGCTAAGGAACTGGTTGATGGTGCACCTAAGCCTGTTAAAGAAAAAGTCAGCAAGGAAGATGCAGAATCCATTAAAGCTAAGCTTGAAGAAGCTGGCGCTGAAGTTGAAGTTAAGTAAGCATACAAAAAACCATAACCAAAACCCAAAGATAAAAAGTGCCTGATAAATTCAGGCACTTTTTATCTTTGCACTATAAAAAGTATAAATTTTAAAAGTATAAATTTTGATGCCTCCAAGGTATTTACCGGGAAAAACGATAGCCGGCAAAATCCCAAAAAAGACATTGACATTATAAAGATTTTATGCTAGTATTTAAAAATGTCATTCTATGGTTAAAATATCCCTTTTTGTATCCAAAACAAAAAGGTGAATTTTATGGTAAAAATTAGGGCATAATATAGAAGATAAGGGTAAAATGACGAAAAGCGAGGTTTTAAGGTTAATACCGTAGCCTTGCTTTTCGCTTGTTTTTTAATTTTATAAGGGGTGTGATGCACTAGATGGTCTTTCCGGAAAAAGTAGGCACCAGGGTAAGGTGGAATTTTGGCAAACTGAAAGAAGTACTCCATTTGCCCAACTTAATTGAAATCCAAAAGGACTCTTACAAGTGGTTCCTGGATACTGGTTTGCGGGAAGTTTTTCGTGACATATCCCCGATCCAGGACTTTACTGGTAACTTGGTGCTCGAGTTCTTGGATTACACCCTGGGTGAACCCAAGTATTCAGTGGAAGAATGTAAAGAACGTGATGTAACATATGCAGCACCACTGAGAGTTAAAGTCAGGCTGATTAATAAGGACACTGGTGAAGTAAAAGAACAGGAAGTTTTCATGGGCGACTTCCCTCTCATGACCGAAAAAGGCACATTTATAATTAACGGTGCCGAGAGGGTCATTGTCAGCCAGCTGGTACGTTCGCCAGGAGTTTATTTTACAGAAACAGTGGACTCCAGTGGTAAAAAATTGTATGGAGCAACAATTATTCCCAACCGTGGAGCATGGCTGGAATTTGAAACAGATGTTAATGATCAGCTTTTTGTTAGGATAGATCGAACCAGGAAAATCCCGGCTACGGTTTTGATCAGGGCACTGGGATACAGCTCGGATCAGCAGATTTTGGATCTGTTTAATAATGACAAATTTATTAATGAAACACTTAGCCGGGACAATACTGATACCGAAGAAGATGCCCTGGTAGAAATATATAAGAGATTAAGACCAGGTGAACCCCCTACAGTTGAAAGTGCTCGTTCTTTATTAGAAACTTTATTCTTTGATCCCAAGCGTTATGACCTAGCAAATGTAGGTCGTTATAAAATACATAAAAAATTAAAGCATGGAGTGCTATACAGGTATAAAAACGAGGACGGGCCTAAAGAATTTGATAGATACCTGCAAAAAGAAGTTCCTGTTGAGAGGGAATATATTAGAGAACTGACACCGGAAGACATAATTGAAACTGTTCGCTATTTACTTGGCTTAATGCGGGGAGAAGGCCAGGTAGATGATATAGATCACCTTGGGAACCGCCGCCTGCGCTCGGTGGGGGAACTGCTGCAGAACCAATTCCGTATTGGTTTATCCCGTATGGAGCGTGTGGTTCGTGAGCGCATGACCATTCAAGATGTAGACGTTATAACCCCGCAGGTTCTAATAAATATTCGACCTGTTGTAGCGGCAATAAAAGAGTTTTTTGGTTCCAGCCAGCTGTCCCAGTTTATGGATCAAACAAACCCGCTGGCGGAACTGACTCATAAACGGCGCCTGTCTGCGCTGGGTCCCGGAGGTCTTTCCAGGGAACGTGCAGGTTTTGAAGTGCGAGACGTGCACCACTCACACTACGGCCGCATGTGTCCTATTGAAACTCCTGAAGGCCCCAACATTGGCTTGATTGGCTCTTTATCTACTTACGCCCGGATCAATGACTTTGGCTTTATGGAAACCCCCTATCGTAAAGTAGATAAAGAAAATAAAAAAATAACGGATGAAATTGTCTATCTAACTGCCGATGAAGAAGAACAGGCCATAATAGCTCAAGCTAACGCTCCGTTGGATAGTAATGGTTATTTTATTAATGACAAGGTTAATGCCCGCCGAGGTCATGATATCATGGTTGCACCGGTTACCAGCGTAGACTATATGGACGTTTCACCTAAGCAGGTATTTAGTGTTGCTACTTCGTTGATACCTTTCTTGGAACATGATGATGCTAACCGGGCATTAATGGGAGCTAACATGCAGCGCCAGGCTGTACCGCTTCTGCGTCCCCAAGCCCCGCTGGTAGGAACCGGTATCGAACACAAGGCCCTGCGTGATTCCGGGGCAGCAGTGTTGGCAAAACGTGACGGTGTTGTTAAGAAAGTAACTGCCACAGAAATTCATGTGCGGGCTGACGAAGACGGTTCCCTTGATGTATACAAGCTGCTCAAGTTTGATCGATCCAACCAGGGAACATGTATAAATCAAAAACCCATTGTTATAAAAGGACAGAAGGTAAAAGAAGGAGAGATCATTGCAGACGGCCCATCTTCCGATAAAGGCGAACTGGCTTTGGGGCGGAATGTTCTCGTAGCCTTTATGCCATGGGAAGGGTATAACTATGAAGATGCTATTCTTGTCAGTGAAAAAATGGTCAAGGAAGATTACTTTACTTCCATCCATATAGAAGAATATGAATGTGACGCCCGTGATACTAAATTAGGTCCAGAAGAGATAACCAGGGATATACCCAATGTAGGTGAGGAAATTCTCAAGGACTTGGATGACAGAGGTATTATCAGGGTGGGGGCAGAAGTTCGCCCGGGTGACATACTTGTTGGTAAAGTTACTCCCAAAGGGGAAACAGAGCTTACGGCTGAAGAGCGGCTTTTGCGGGCTATTTTTGGAGAAAAAGCCAGGGAAGTGCGCGATACATCTTTAAGAGTGCCCCATGGTGAATCCGGCAAAGTTGTTGATGTTAAAGTGTTTTCCCGGGAAAACGGCGATGAGCTCCCCCCAGGTGTAAACCAGCTGGTTCGTGTATATATAGCACAGAAACGAAAAATATCCGTTGGGGATAAAATGGCTGGTAGGCATGGTAACAAAGGCGTAGTTGCCCGCATCCTGCCGGAAGAAGATATGCCATTCCTACCAGATGGAACACCTGTAGAAATAGTACTCAATCCTCTAGGAGTTCCGTCAAGGATGAATATTGGCCAGGTGCTTGAAACTCACCTGGGTTGGGCAGCAAAAGCCCTAGGTTTCCATGTTGCCACGCCGGTATTTAACGGTGCATCTGAAGAAGATATTGTGGAAACTCTTAAGAAAGCAGGTATGCCGGAAACAGGAAAAATTACACTTTATGATGGCAGAACTGGGGAACCTTTTGATAATCCTGTGACGGTTGGGTACATATACATGCTTAAGCTTGCTCACCTGGTTGATGATAAGATACACGCTCGTTCTACCGGACCATATTCACTTGTTACACAGCAGCCGCTGGGTGGTAAAGCGCAGTTTGGTGGACAGAGATTTGGTGAGATGGAGGTGTGGGCATTAGAAGCTTACGGTGCAGCATACACACTGCAGGAAATTCTCACCGTTAAATCGGATGACGTTGTTGGCCGCGTTAAGACATATGAGGCAATTGTGAAAGGAGAAAATGTGCCAGAACCAGGCGTTCCTGAATCCTTTAAAGTACTGGTAAAAGAACTGCAGAGCCTGGGATTGGACGTTAAAGTGCTTTCTGAAGATGAACAGGAAGTTACTATTAAAGAATCGGATGATGATGTAAACGAGGCGGCTAAAGACTATGGCCTGGATGTACAGGAAGGGCCGGCTGCTGGATCAAGATATAATCATCCAGACAGTGAGGGCGAAGACTATGAAGACGATAATGACGACGGTATAGACTTATCTATTATTGAGCAAGACCTGGAACTGGATGAAGAAGATCAGTAGCAGGTACCGTTAAAACCTGTTCAAAGGGGGAAAAATCCTTGCTGGATTTAAATAATTTTGACCGGATTAGAATTGGGCTGGCTTCTCCTGAACAAATTAGAGCTTGGTCCAGTGGTGTGGTAAAAAAACCTGAGACTATTAACTACCGAACCTTAAAACCAGAGCGAGATGGATTGTTTTGTGAAAGAATTTTTGGTCCTACCCGCGACTGGGAATGTCATTGTGGAAAATACAAGCGTGTGCGCTATAAAGGTGTAGTTTGTGACAGGTGCGGCGTAGAAGTTACCAGGTCAAAAGTTCGTAGAGAGCGGCTGGGGATGATAGAACTGGCCGCTCCGGTATCACATATATGGTATTTTAAAGGAATTCCAAGCCGGATGGGTTTGATTTTAGATATGTCACCCCGGGCTTTAGAAAAAGTGCTTTACTTCGTATCTTATATTGTAATAGACCCGGGTGATACTAACTTAATTAAAAAGCAGCTGCTGACAGAAACTGAGTATAGGGAGTATTATGATAAATATGGTGACCGCTTTAAAGCTGGAATGGGAGCGGAAGCCATTAAAGAACTTTTAAAAGAAATTGACCTGGATAAAGAAGCCAAGGAACTGAGACAGGAGCTTAAAGAAGTTTCCGGTCAGAGGAAAATTAGGGCTATCCGCCGTCTAGAGGTAATCGAAGCATTTCGCAAATCAGGGAACAGGCCGGAATGGATGATTATGGATGTTCTTCCTGTTATCCCACCGGAACTTCGACCGATGGTTCAACTGGACGGTGGGCGCTTTGCCACTTCAGATTTAAACGACTTATATCGCCGGGTAATAAATCGCAATAACCGTCTGAAAAAGCTTCTGGATCTTGGAGCCCCTGATATTATTGTTCGCAACGAAAAAAGGATGCTCCAAGAAGCGGTGGATGCACTTATTGACAACGGCCGCCGGGGTCGACCGGTTACAGGACCCGGCAACCGCCCATTGAAATCTCTTTCTGACATGCTTAAAGGTAAGCAGGGGCGCTTTAGGCAGAACCTGTTAGGTAAAAGGGTGGACTATTCAGGGCGCTCTGTTATTGTGGTGGGACCTGAGCTGAAGCTCCACCAGTGCGGCCTGCCAAAGGAGATGGCCCTGGAGCTCTTTAAGCCATTTGTTATGAAAAGCCTGGTAGAGAAAGGCTATGCCCATAACATTAAAAGTGCCAAGCGTATGGTAGAGCGGGTCCGCGGTGAAGTATGGGATGTGCTGGAGGAAGTAATTAAAGAGCACCCGGTACTACTAAACCGTGCCCCCACACTGCACCGCCTGGGGATTCAAGCCTTTGAGCCGGTTCTGGTAGAAGGAAGAGCTATTAAAATTCATCCTATGGTATGTACTGCATATAACGCTGACTTCGACGGGGACCAGATGGCTGTGCACGTTCCCCTTTCTGCCGAGGCTCAAGCAGAAGCAAGGCTGCTGATGATGTCTACTAACAATATACTTAATCCCAAAGATGGAAAACCGGTAGCCACACCGACCCAGGACATGGTGCTGGGCTGCTACTACTTGACAATGGAAAGAGCTGGAGCTAAGGGCGAGGGCAGCGTCTTTAAAGATCCTGAAGAAGCCTTTATGGCTTATGAAAACAAAGAAGTATCGCTGCATGCAGAGGTTGAAGTTAGAAGAAACGGTGAAAGACTGAAAACAACTGTGGGCCGCCTGATCTTTAATGAAGTAATTCCCGATAAGCTGGGTTATTACAATGATGTGGCTGATAAAAAAGCGCTGGCCAAAATTGTAGATAAGTGCTACCGCAAGCTGGGGTACTCTGCAACGGCAAAACTGCTGGATGGGCTTAAAGAGCTGGGTTACCGTTTTGCTACTCGTGCTGGGGTTACCATTGCCATGTCAGATATTACTATCCCAGATGAGAAAAAAGATATTCTGTCAGAATCTGATGCTAAGGTAAATGAAGTTGAAAAGCAGTACAGGCGGGGATTAATTACCGAGGATGAACGCTACCGCAAAGTTATTGGTATTTGGAACGATGCCACTGACAGGGTTACCAAGGCGCTGATGAATACACTGGATAAATTTAACCCGGTTTACATGATGGCCACTTCAGGAGCCCGGGGTAACATTCAGCAGATCAGGCAGCTGGCAGGTATGCGCGGTTTAATGGCAGATCCATCGGGACGAATTATTGACCTGCCTATTAAGGCTAATTTCCGTGAAGGTCTGACAGTGTTAGAGTACTTTATCTCCACTCACGGTGCACGTAAAGGTTTGGCCGACACAGCGTTGAGAACTGCAGACTCTGGTTACCTTACCAGGCGCTTGGTTGACGTAGCCCAGGATGTTATTGTCAGGGAAGATGATTGCGGTACCGAAGAAGGCGTGGTAGTTTCTGAAGTTAAAAACGGCAATGAGGTTATTGAAAAACTTGATGACCGCATTGTTGGCAGGTTTGCCAGAGAAGATATTGTACATCCTGAAACTGGTGAGGTCATTGTCAAAGAAAACCAGATGATTCAAGAAGAAGATGCCAAAAAAATACTGGAGGCAGGTATAAAGCAGGTTAATATTCGCTCGGTTCTGACCTGCAGAACTCGCCACGGGGTATGCAAGAAATGCTACGGTCGCAACTTGGCCACTGGTCAAGAGGTGGATATCGGAGAAGCAGTAGGTATCATTGCCGCCCAATCTATCGGTGAACCAGGGACCCAGCTGACCATGCGTACTTTCCACACCGGTGGTATTGCCGGGGATGACATTACCCAGGGTCTCCCGAGGGTTGAAGAATTGTTTGAGGCCCGCAAACCTAAAGGGCAGGCAATCATAAGTGAAAATGATGGTGTGGTATCTATCAGGGAAGTTAAAGGACGCCGTGAAATTGAAGTTGCCGGAGATGATGGCGAGAAACACACGTACCAGGTGCCTTATGGAGCCAGGTTGAAAGTCCGGGACGGCGATCATGTGGAAGCAGGAGATGAACTAACCGAGGGTTCCGCTAACCCGCATGACTTATTGAAAATCAAAGGTGTACGGAATGTTCAGCTGTACCTGCTGCAGGAAGTACAAAAAGTGTACAGGATGCAGGGGGTTGAAATCAGCGATAAACATATAGAAGTAATGATCCGCCAGATGTTCCGCAAGGTCAAAGTTGAAGAAGTAGGAGATACGGAACTTCTCCCAGGTGGATTAATAGATGTGTTTGATTTTGAAGAAGAAAATCGCCGGATCATTGAAAAGGGAGGAGAGCCAGCCACTGCTAAGCCTGTTCTGCTGGGAATTACCAAGGCTTCACTGGCTACAGACTCTTTCTTGTCCGCAGCCTCATTCCAAGAAACTACCAGGGTACTTACTGAAGCGGCTATCAAAGGCAAAGTAGACCCACTTTTGGGTCTGAAAGAGAATGTTATTATTGGCAAACTGGTACCAGCTGGTACAGGAATGTCCAGGTACCGAAATGTAGAAGTTGAAGCAGCAGGCCAACCAGGGGACATTGAGGTGGCCGCATCTGAAGAAATGACAGGTGTATAAGCTGTAAATAAAAAGCTGGTGGAGCTTTTAGATCCACCAGCTTCAGGTGCATAAAATTATTGACAATGTAACTGCTGGGTGTTATTATATACGAGTGTGCGTGGATTTCTGGAGGTATGTTGATATGCCGTATGAAAGAATAGCCAAGGCGCGCGAGAAAACAGTAGGTGCTAAACAAACTAAAAAGGCTATTGATAAAGAAAGGGCAAAAGTAGTACTGGTGGCAAAAGATGCCGAACGGCACGTTATCGAACCAATAATGAATGCCTGTAAGGAAAAGAATATACCCATTATTGAAGTTGATAGTATGAAGAAGCTGGGCAAAGCGTGCAATATAGAGGTTCGGTGTGCAGTGGCTTCAATTGTAGAAGAATAGCCGTAAAGGCTTGCCATATTATATAGTTTTGTCTTGGGAAGGGAGGTGTTGTTGGGAATGCCGACCATTAATCAACTTATCCGCAAAAATAGAAAGCAGGTTAAAGGAAAATCCGACGCTCCTGCCCTGAAAAACTGTCCGCAGAAGCGTGGTGTTTGCACAAGGGTGTATACAACTACTCCCAAAAAACCCAACTCTGCTCTGCGTAAAGTGGCCAGGGTGCGTCTGACAAACGGTATCGAAGTAACCTCCTATATTCCTGGTATTGGCCACAACCTGCAGGAGCACTCAGTAGTACTGGTGCGCGGTGGCCGTGTTAAAGACCTTCCGGGTGTTCGCTACCACATAGTTCGTGGCGCTTTAGATACAGCCGGGGTGCAGGATCGTCAGCAAGGGCGCTCAAAATATGGAACTAAGCGGCCTAAGAAGTAGATTGCTAAATAATATGCTGTTATAAGATATTTATTACCGAAAACCTGCGGCAAAGGGGGGGGAGTTATGCCCAGAAGAGGACCAGTTCCCAAGCGTGACGTGCTGCCTGATCCGGTATATAATAGTAAAGTTGTAACCAAGCTGGTTAACAAAGTAATGCTGGATGGGAAGCGCAGTTTGGCTGAACGCATTGTATATAATGCATTTGATATTATCCGTGAAAAAACCGGCAAAGATCCGCTGGAAGTATTTGAAGAAGCAATGAAAAATGTAATGCCGGTTTTAGAAGTAAAAGCTCGCCGTGTGGGTGGTGCTAACTACCAGGTTCCAGTTGAAGTGCGTCAAGAACGCCGTCAAACCCTTGGCATTCGTTGGATTGTTAATTACGCACGTGAGCGTTCAGGACGCAGCATGGCTGAAAGACTAGCTGGAGAAATTATGGATGCAGCACAAGGCACTGGTGGTGCTGTTAAAAAGCGTGAAGATACACATAAAATGGCTGAGGCCAATAAAGCCTTTGCGCATTACAGGTGGTAAGGAGGAAAATAAACTATTATGGCTCGTAGGTTTCCATTAGAGCGTACACGCAACATAGGAATAATGGCTCACATTGATGCTGGAAAAACAACAACCACCGAGCGCATTTTGTTTTATACTGGTAGAGTGCATAAGATTGGTGAAGTGCACGATGGAGCTGCAACCATGGACTGGATGGTTCAGGAGCAGGAGAGGGGGATCACCATTACCTCTGCTGCTACAACCTGTCAATGGCGTGATCATCGTATAAATATTATAGATACGCCTGGCCACGTGGACTTCACGGTAGAGGTGGAGCGTTCGCTGCGCGTGCTTGACGGTGCGGTGGCAGTTTTCTGCGCGGTGGGAGGGGTAGAACCCCAGTCTGAAACTGTTTGGAGGCAGGCAGACAAGTATGGTGTACCACGTATTGCCTATGTAAACAAAATGGACCGCATTGGTGCAGACTTTTTCAGAGTTCTAGAAATGATGCGGGAAAGACTGGGTGCCAACCCTGTTGCAGTACAACTGCCCATTGGCGCAGAGGATGATTTTAAAGGTATAGTTGACTTAGTAAGAAACAAAGCAATTATATATCAAGACGATTTGGGTACAAGAACTGAACTGGCTGAAATACCTGATGATATGAAGGACCAGGTGGAAGAGTACCGGGAAAAACTGCTGGAGGCAGTAGCTGAAGCAGATGATGAACTGATGATGAAGTACCTGGAAGGGGAAGAATTAACAGAAGAAGAGATTCGCGTTGGTCTTCGCAAGGCTACATTAGCTGTAAAGGTCATCCCGGTTCTTTGCGGTTCTTCATTTAAAAATAAAGGTGTTCAACTGCTGCTGGATGCTATAGTTGACTACCTGCCGGCTCCTACCGATATTCCTGCCATTACAGGGGTTAATCCTAGTACTGGCGAAGAGGACCGCAGGATGCCGAGAGACGATGAGCCATTCTCCGCCCTGGCATTCAAAATCATGTCAGATCCCTATGTGGGTAAGCTGTCATTTATTAGAGTTTACTCCGGCACACTAAAATCCGGGTCATATGTATTAAATACAGCAAAAGGCAAAAAAGAACGGGTGGGTCGTGTTATGATGATGCACGCTAACCACCGCGAAGAAATTGATGAAGTGTATGCCGGGGATATATGTGCTGTAGTAGGTTTGAAAGTAACTAGTACAGGTGATACCCTGTGCGATGAGAAGCATCCCATTCAATTAGAATCCATGGAGTTCCCAGAGCCGGTTATTGACGTGGCAATAGAACCTAAAACTAAGGCAGACCAGGATAAACTGGGAGTGGCTCTGCAAAAATTGGCGGATGAAGACCCAACTTTTAGAACTCATATTGATCATGAAACCGGTCAAACAATTATATCAGGCATGGGCGAACTGCACTTAGATATTATTGTTGACCGCCTTCTGAGAGAATTTAAAGTTGAGGCTAATGTAGGTAAGCCTCAAGTGGCATACAAGGAAACTATTAAGAAAGCTGTTAAGTCTGAAGGTAAGTTTGTTCGCCAGAGTGGCGGCCGTGGCCAGTATGGTCACGTTCATATTGAAATTGAACCCCTCGAACCCGGTGCAGGGTATGAATTTGTTAATAAAATTGTGGGCGGCGTAGTGCCCAAAGAATACATTCCTGCTGTTGATGCGGGAATACAGGAAGCTATGGAAACCGGTGTACTTGCCGGGTATCCCATGACAGATATTCGAGTAACCTTGTTTGACGGGTCATATCACGAAGTAGACTCCTCAGAAATGGCTTTTAAAGTGGCAGCTTCTATGGCCTTAAAAGACGGTGCTAAGAAAGCGGATCCTGTACTGCTGGAGCCAATTATGAAGGTTGAAGTTGTACTGCCTGAGGAGTACATGGGTGATGTGATGGGAGACATTAACAGCCGCCGGGGGCGGGTAGAAGCAATGGATCAAAGGGGTAACGCTAAGGTTATTAACGCATATGTCCCCTTGGCAGAAATGTTTGGTTATGCAACAGACTTGCGTTCCCGCACTCAGGGCCGTGGGCAGTATACCATGCAGTTCTCCCATTATGAAGAAGTGCCTAAAAACATAGCTGAAGAAATAATAGCTAAAAATTCCTAAACAAAAATTAAAATTAAGGGGGAAAGAAACCAATGGCAAAAGCTAAATTTGAGCGTACCAAGCCGCACGTAAATATTGGTACTATTGGTCACGTTGACCATGGTAAAACTACACTGACAGCTGCAATTACCATGACACTGTCAAAAGTTTATGGCGGCGAAGTTAAGAAGTATGACGAAATTGACAATGCTCCAGAAGAGCGTGAACGCGGTATTACCATTAATACAGCACACGTTGAGTATGAGACTGAAAAACGTCACTATGCACACGTTGACTGCCCCGGGCACGCTGACTATGTTAAGAATATGATTACCGGTGCAGCCCAAATGGACGGTGCTATTCTGGTAGTATCCGCTGCTGATGGTCCGATGCCCCAGACCCGTGAGCATATTCTGCTGTCCCGCCAGGTAGGCGTACCTTCCATTGTAGTATTCTTGAACAAAGCAGATATGGTAGACGACGAAGAATTGCTTGAACTGGTAGATATGGAAGTGCGCGAACTGTTAAATGAATATGAATTCCCCGGCGATGACACACCCATTGTTGCCGGTTCAGCTCTGAAAGCATTGGAATGCGGTTGCGCTAAGCGTGAGTGTGAATGGTGCGGCAAGATCTGGGAATTGATGGACAAAGTAGACGAGTACATTCCGACTCCTGAACGCGATATCGATAAGCCCTTCTTGATGCCTGTAGAAGACGTGTTCTCCATCACCGGTCGTGGTACAGTGGCAACCGGTCGTGTTGAGCGCGGTAGAGTTAAGCAGGGTGACGAAGTAGAAATTGTAGGTTTGATGGATGAACCCAAGAAGACAGTGGTAACAGGCGTAGAAATGTTCCGTAAGATACTGGACTTTGCAGAGGCTGGTGACAACGTAGGCTGCCTGTTGCGTGGTATTGACCGCAAGGAAATTGAGCGTGGTCAGGTGTTAGCTCAGCCCGGTACCATTAACCCGCATACCAAGTTTGATGCAGAAGTGTACGTTCTGACCAAGGAAGAAGGTGGCCGTCATACCCCGTTCTTTGATGGGTATCGTCCCCAGTTCTACTTCCGTACAACAGACGTTACTGGAACAATTAAGCTTCCTGAAGGTGTAGAGATGGTAATGCCCGGGGACAACACCAAGTTCACCATTGAACTGATTACCCCCATTGCCATTGAAGAAGGACTGCGCTTTGCTATTCGTGAAGGCGGCCGCACCGTAGGTGCTGGCGTTGTAACTGCCATCCACGAGTAAAAACTAAGAAAAAGATGAGACAGGGAGGTGGGTAGCTTAGCCCCCACCTCCTCTCATGTGTTAAAAGATCAATAAATTGCGATGAAGTGAAAGGTTGCCTGGATTCAGGGTAATTTTCACAGAGTAGTCCGCATTAATCGGGCGATAAGGAGGACGTAAGATGAAGAAACAAAAAATCCGTATTAGATTAAAAGCATATGACCATCAAATGCTTGATCAGTCTGCAATGAAAATTGTAGATACCGCAAAGCGTACCGGTGCAACTGTATCAGGACCTGTGCCGCTCCCGACAGAAAAGAGTATTTATACAATTCTGCGTTCCCCCCACGTTAACAAGGACTCAAGGGAACAGTTTGAAATGCGTGTTCACAAGAGATTAATTGACATTATAGATCCCACTCCCAAGACAGTGGATTCTTTAATGCGTTTAGACCTGCCTGCGGGTGTTGATATTGAAATTAAGCTTTAAACAGTATGTGAAACACCCGGGTCAGTGTTCCATGAAAGAATACGGTTAAGTTCGATCCAGTCGAACCTCTGATCGTGCTACAGGAGGTGCTGCAAGTATGTCTAAAGCTATCTTGGGAAAAAAAGTAGGCATGACACAAATTCTTACAGATGATGGCAAAGCTATCCCAGTTACAGTTTTAGAAGCCGGCCCATGCGTTGTGATTCAGAAAAAAACTAAAGAAAATGACGGGTACAACGCCATTCAAATTGGGTATGGAGAAATTCGCGAAAAACTGGTAAATAAGCCTTTAAAAGGTCACTTTGCCAAATACGGTGTTAAACCGGTTCGTTATATACGGGAACTGCGAACAGATAATGTAGATGAATATGAAGTAGGACAGGAAATAAAAGCTGATATTTTCACTGAAGGTCAGAAAGTAGACGTTGTTGGCACATCAAAGGGTCGTGGTTTTGCCGGTACCATTAAGCGTCATGGCTTCAGACGTGGTCCAATGACCCATGGTTCCAAGAGTCACCGTCGGCCTGGTTCTGCAGGTCCCTTGGGGCCCCAGCGTACTTTTAAGGGCAAAAGGGCTCCCGGGCATTACGGGGTTGATAGGGTAACCGTGCAAAACCTGGAACTGGTTAAAGTGGATCCGGAGAGAAACTTAATTGCTGTTAAAGGTGCTGTTCCCGGACCACGAGGTGGCCTGGTAGTAATTAAAGATAGTATTAAGGCCAAGTAGCAGTCCGGTTGTGAAAGGAGGAATAAGTGATGCCCAAAGTAGCAGTTTACAACATAAATGGTGAGCAGGTCGGCGAAGCGGATCTGAATGACAGCGTTTGGGGAATTGAGCCTAACGAACATGTTCTTCATGAGGCAGTATTAATGCAGTTGGCCGGCCAGCGTTTGGGCACCCACGACACCAAAACTCGAGCTGAGGTGCGCGGTGGTGGCCGCAAACCATGGAGACAAAAAGGAACAGGTCGTGCAAGGCACGGCAGCATTAGATCACCTATTTGGCGTGGCGGCGGTATAGTCTTTGGCCCGCACCCTAGAAATTACAAGTATAAACTGCCTAAGAAAGTAAGACGTATAGCTATGAAGTCAGCATTATCCACCAAAGTCAAAAATGGCGACATCCTTGTATTGGATAATTTAACTCTTGATCAGCCAAAAACTAAAGACATGGTTAATATCCTAAACAACTTAAAGGTGGATGCCAAAGCACTGGTAGTAACTGCTGAAAAAGATGAGAATGTTATTAAATCAGCACGCAACATCCCTGGGGTTAAGCCCTTAAAAGCTGAGGGGTTAAATGTATACGACTTGCTGCTCCACGACAAATTGGTCATCACGAAGGATGCTGTGACCAAGGTCGAGGAGGTGCTGGCATAATGAAAAACCCTCGCGACATTATTATTAAGCCTGTAATTTCAGAGAAAAGTACAGATCTGCTGGCAGACAACAAGTACACTTTCTGGGTGGATAAGAATGCAAATAAGGTAGAAATTAGGCAGGCGGTTGAAAAACTGTTTAATGTTAAGGTTGAAAAAGTAAACACCATAAATGTCAAAGGGAAAACAAGACGCGTACGCCAGTACGTTGGTAAAACCCCGGATAGAAAGAAAGCTATTGTAAAACTCGCGGATGGCGACAAGATAGAGATTTTCGAAGGACTGTAAGGAGGGATGCCAGGTGGCTATTAAAAAGTTTAAACCAACCTCCCCTGGTCGCCGCTTTGTGACAGTATCGGATTTTGCTGAAATCACTAAAACAGAACCGGAAAAATCCTTACTGGTACCTCTTAAAAAGCATGCCGGCCGTAACAACCAGGGACGTATTACAGTAAGGCATCGTGGTGGCGGGCATAAGAGAATGTACCGTATAATTGACTTTAAACGTGATAAGGATGGAATTCCGGCTAAAGTGGCTGCCATCGAATACGATCCAAACCGTTCAGCTTATATTGCACTGCTGCATTATGTAGATGGTGAAAAGCGCTATATTATTGCACCTAAAGGTCTGGAAGTGGGCAGTTTTGTTGAGTCAGGCCCCGATGCTGATATTAAAGTAGGTAATGCCCTGCCGCTGGAAAACATTCCAGTAGGTACTACAATTCATAATATTGAACTGCACCCGGGACATGGTGGGCAGCTTGTACGTTCAGCCGGGACATCTGCACAGTTAATGGCTAAAGAAGGTAAGTATGCTATTATCCGTATGCCATCCGGTGAAATGCGCATGGTATTGCAGAAATGCCGTGCTACCATTGGTCAAGTTGGAAATGTAGAGCATGAAAATATAACAATTGGTAAGGCTGGCCGTAAGCGCTGGTTAGGCATTCGGCCCACAGTACGTGGTGTTGTAATGAACCCTGTAGATCACCCGCACGGTGGTGGTGAAGGTCGTTCACCAATTGGACGTCACCCGGTAACACCATGGGGCAAACCGGCACTGGGGGCTAAAACCCGTAAGAAAAAGTACAGCGATAAGCTGATTATTAAGCGGCGGAACAAGTAATTAAAGGGGGTCCAGGATATGGGTAGGTCACTCAAAAAAGGACCATACGTGGATAAAAAGCTTTTAGCAAAGATTGAAAAGATGAATGAAAAAGGCGAGAAAAAGGTAATTAAGACATGGTCACGCAGTTCTACCATCTTTCCTGAAATGGTAGGTCACACAATTGCAGTGCATGATGGCCGCAAGCATGTTCCGGTATATATTACTGAAGACATGATTGGTCACAAGTTAGGAGAGTTTGCTCCGACACGTACTTTCCGCGGCCACGGAGACCACACAGAAAGGTCCACTGCACTGAAGTAGTCCAGAGAGGGGGGCAATATGTAATGGAAGCAAGAGCTATTGCCAAGTATATTCGGATTTCCCCGCGCAAGGTGCGTCAGGTGGTAGATTTAATCAGGGGCAAAGATGTAAATGAGGCCCTGGGCATTCTTAAGTACACACCTAAGCGGGCATCTGAGGCTGTAGCTAAAGTGATTAATTCTGCTGCAGCAAATGCTGAGCATAATTATGAGATGGATAAAGATAACCTGTATATTGCTGAAGCACGTGTGGATCAAGGTCCCACCCTCAAGCGCTATCGTCCCCGGGCTTACGGTCGGGCTGATATGAGGCGCAGGCGTACCAGCCACATTACCATCGTGGTAAAAGAGAAGAAGGAGGGATAACCGAGTGGGACAGAAGGTTAGCCCAAAAGGGTTGCGGGTTGGCATAATTAAAGACTGGGATTCTAAGTGGTTTGCAGATAAAAAGAACTTTTCCGAACTGCTGCTGGAAGACCAAAAAATACGTAAGTATATAAAGGAAAAGCTGTATACAGCAGGTATTTCTCGTATACAAATAGAGCGTGCAGCTAACCGTGTTAAAATAACCATTTACACTGCCAAGCCCGGTATTGTTATTGGACGCGGTGGATCCGAAGTAGAAGCATTAAGACAAAAACTGGAAAAAATAACCGGGAAGAAAGTTAACGTTAATATCCAGGAAGTTAAGACACCAGAAATTGATGCCCAGCTGGTGGCAGAGAATGTTGCAGCACAGCTGGAAAGACGGGTTGCCTTCCGTAGGGCTATGAAGCAGGTAGTAAATAGGGCTATGAAAATGGGAGCCCAGGGTATTAAAGTTGCTGTTAGCGGTCGTCTGGGTGGTGCTGAAATCGCTCGTACTGAGTGGACCAGTGAAGGGAAAGTTCCTCTGCATACACTGCGTGCTGATATAGATTACGGTTTTGCAGAAGCTGATACAACTTACGGAAAAATTGGAGTTAAGGTTTGGATTTACAAGGGTGAGGTGTTGCCCCAAAGGGCAAAAGCGGCTGCCAATGAAGGAGGGGAATAGGTTATGCTGATTCCAAAAAGGGTAAAGTATCGTAAACCACACCGGCCCCGCAAGCTGAGTGGTAGAGCTAAAGGTGGTACAGAGGTTCACTTCGGTGAGTTTGGCTTGCAGGCATTAGAAGCCGGTTGGATTACTAACCGTCAGATAGAAGCTGCCCGTGTTGCTATGACCCGCCACATTAAGCGTGGTGGTAAGGTTTGGATACGCATTTTCCCTGACAGACCTATAACCCAAACTCCGGCTGAAACCCGTATGGGTAAAGGTAAAGGGTCTCCAGAGCAATGGGTGGCAATAGTAAAGCCGGGCCGCGTAATGTTTGAAATTGCCGGAGTTGCTGAAGAATTGGCTGCAGAAGCATTGAGGTTGGCTTCGCATAAGTTACCCGTTAAATGTAAAATTGTTAAACGTGGGGAAGTAGGTGACGCCAATGAAGACTAAAGAGCTCCGTGAAATGACAACAGAAGAATTAAACAAGAAGCTGGAAGAGAAGAAGGATGAGCTCTTTAAACTGAGATTCCAAGTGGCAACCGGGCAGTTGGATAATCCTATGAGAATTAAAGATGTACGTAGAACTATTGCACGCATTAAAACTATAATCAGAGAGCGTGAACTGGGTATTCAAAGAGCATAGCCTTTGCTCTTGAGAGGAAGGAGGCATAGCTGTGCAGGAGCGTAATTATCGCAAGGTAAGGTATGGCCGTGTTGTAAGTGACAAAATGGATAAAACTGCAGTTGTGGCTGTAGAAACATTAAGCAGACACCCGTTATACGGTAAGACTGTACGAGTAACTAAAAAATATAAAGCTCACGATGAAGATAATTCCTGTCGTATTGGTGATGAAGTAAAAATCATGGAAACACGTCCGCTCTCTAAAGAAAAGCGCTGGCGTGTTGTAGAAATTCTGCGTCGTGCGAAGCGCATTTAGTTAACTCCTTTTTGGAGCCCAGGGCGTTGAAAGGAGGGGATTGCTTTGATTCAAGTAGAGACAAAACTTAACGTTGCAGACAATACAGGAGCACGTAAGCTTCAATGTATCCGTGTACTGGGAGGTTCAGTAAAGCGCTATGCATCCCTAGGAGATGTAATTGTTTGTTCTGTTAAAGAAGCTACACCAGGCGGCGTTGTTAAGAAAGGTGACGTTGTCAAAGCTGTTGTTGTACGTACTAAAAAAGAAGTTCGCAGAGAAGACGGTTCATATATAAAATTTGATGAAAATGCTGCGGTAATAATAAGAGATGATAAAAGCCCAAGGGGTACCCGTATCTTTGGCCCGGTGGCTAGAGAGCTGCGTGAAAAAGACTATATGAAAATTGTGTCTCTGGCTCCCGAGGTTCTCTAAGATAGGAGGTGCAAACAGTGCCAAAAGTACATGTACGCAAGGGAGATACGGTGGTAGTAATTGCTGGTAAAGATGCTGGCAAAAAAGGCAAGGTGTTGGAAGTATATCCCAAAACCAGCCGGGTTGTGGTTGAGGGTGTAAATATTGTTAAGCGGCACACCCGTCCTAATCCTAAGATGCCTCAGGGTGGTATTGTAGAAAAGCCAGCCCCCATCCACAGTTCAAACGTGATGCCTTTCTGTACTAAATGCGATAAGCCGGTTCGCGTTGCTAAAAAGATCGAAGGAGACAAAAAGCTGCGTATATGCAGGAAGTGCGGCTCTGAGTTAGGTTAATCCCACTAGGGGAAGGAGGTAAGAACCATGCCTAGGCTGAAAGATAAATATCAGAATGAAGTGATCAAAGCATTGATGGATAAATTCGGTTACAAAAACATAATGGAAGTTCCCAAACTGGAAAAAGTAACAATAAATATAGGATTAGGTGAAGCTGTTCAAAATCCTAAGGCTGTAGACTCTGCCATTGAGGATTTAATGACCATCAGCGGTCAGCGCCCGGTGGTAACCAGAGCTAAGAAGTCAATTGCGGGATTTAAGTTAAGAGCAGGGATGCCTATTGGTGTGAAGGTTACCCTGCGCGGAAACAGAATGTGGGAGTTTGTTGACAAATTATTTACTATCGCTCTGCCTAGGGTCCGCGACTTTCGTGGGGTGTCCCCCGCTGCCTTTGACGGCAGGGGCAACTATACACTGGGAATTAAGGAACAGCTGATTTTTCCGGAAGTTGAATATGATAAAATTGACAAGGTACGCGGCATGGATATAAATTTTGTTACCACTGCCAAAACAGATGAGGAAGCCCGGGAACTGCTGAGACTTTTAGGAATGCCATTTAAAAAGGCCAGCTAAAGCCCGGTTAATTATGGATGAACACTTAGGACCGGCAAAGGAGGGAACCTTATGGCTAAAAAGTCTATGATTGCCAAGGCCAAGCGCCCACCAAAATATAAAGTACGGGCATACAATCGCTGCAAGATATGTGGTAGACCTCGTGCATATATGAGAAAGTTTGGTATTTGCCGTATATGCTTCCGGGAACTTGCTTACAAGGGTGAGATTCCTGGAGTTAAAAAGGCCAGCTGGTAAAAAGGAAGGAGGTAGGGGCAATGGTAATGACAGATCCCATTGCGGACTTTCTGACACGTATTCGCAATGCTAACATGGTTTACAAGGGTGTAGTTGAAGCTCCTGCATCCAATGTAAAGAGAGCAATTGCAGAAATATTAAAAGAAGAAGGATACATCAAAGATTACGAATACATTGAAGACGGAAAGCAGGGAATCATCAGGATATATATGAAATACGCTGGTGAGAAGCAAAGAGTAATCACTGGTCTAAAGAGAATTTCTAAGCCAGGTCTTAGGGTTTATGCTAAAAAAGATAATATTCCCAAGGTGCTGGGCGGCTTAGGAATTGCGATTCTTTCTACATCAAAAGGAATAGTGACCGATAAAAAAGCCCGTAAACTTGGCGTGGGCGGAGAGGTTATTTGCTACGTTTGGTAATAGGGCCAAGGGAGGTGTAGAATTTGTCTCGAACAGGCAGAAAACCAATTCCAGTGCCTGAAGGTGTAGAAGTACAAATTGAAGGCAGTTTAGTGCGGGTAAAAGGACCAAAAGGGCAGCTGGAAAAAGAAATGCACCGGGATATGGTAATTAAGCTGGAAGATAACCAGGTTGTTGTACAGCGTCCCTCAGAGGATAAAAAGCATAAGGCTCTGCATGGTACTACTCGTTCACTTATCGCCAATATGGTTGAAGGTGTAACTAAAGGATACGAAAAAACCCTGGAATTGGTGGGGGTAGGTTACAGGGCTCAAAAACAAGGCAGCAAGCTTGTGCTCAACGTGGGTTACTCTCACCCGGTAGAAATAGAACCACCTAAAGGGATTGAAATAGAAGTGCCAGCCAACAACAAGGTAATAGTAAAAGGCATAGATAAAGAACTGGTTGGTGCAGTAGCTGCTAAAATACGTTCAGTACGTGAACCTGAACCTTACAAGGGTAAAGGAATTAAATATGAAGGCGAATACATCCGTCGTAAAGCTGGTAAGACCGGTAAGTAAGCAGGGAAGGAGTGAGATCAGTTGATAAAAAAGCCTGACCGGAAGGCAATTCGCGCGAAACGCCGCCTGAGACTGCGCAATAAAGTTCGCGGCACCGCTGAACGCCCAAGACTAAATGTTTTCCGGAGTTTAAACAACATATATGCACAAATTATTGACGATGACAGGGGTGTAACACTGGTTGCTGCTTCGTCCCTTGCGCCGGAACTGAAGGGTAAATTGAAAAATGGCGGCAACGTTGAGGCTGCTAGGGAAGTAGGAAAACTAATAGCTCAAAAAGCCCTCGAATCAGGCATTAAGAAAGTTGTTTTTGACCGGGCTGGTTATATCTATCATGGCCGGGTTAAGGCATTAGCTGAGGGAGCCAGAGAAGGTGGCCTGGACTTTTAAGGTTAAAAGGAGGGAAACAAAAGCATAATGGCAAAAATTGATGCCAGCAAAATGGAATTGTCCGAGAAGGTTGTATACATCAACCGTGTTGCAAAAGTAGTTAAAGGTGGCCGGCGTTTCAGCTTTTCAGCACTGGTAGTTGTTGGCGATGGAAATGGTCATGTGGGTGCTGGCTTGGGGAAGGCCGCACAGGTACCCGATGCCATACGTAAGGGAGTAGAGGATGCTAAGAAAAATTTAATTTCTGTACCCTTAAAAGGCACCACCATTCCCCATGAAGTAATCGGAAAATTTGGAGCCGGCAAAGTTCTCTTGAAGCCTGCAGCTCCCGGTACGGGTGTTATTGCCGGGGGCCCGGTAAGGGCAATTTTAGAACTAGCAGGAGTTCGCGATATTTTAACCAAGTCACTGGGATCCAACAATGCCAACAACATGGTGAATGCTACCTTGGAAGGTCTTAAATCCTTAAAAACTGCAGAAGAAGTAGCACGTATAAGAGGCAAATCTGTAGAAGAACTGCTAGGTTAGGAGGGCGGATATGGCCAAGTTAAAGATTACACTGGTAAAAAGCCCAATCGGCAGGTCAGAAAAGCAGCGCATCACTGTCAGGACCCTGGGTTTGAAAAAACTGAACAGTTCAGTAATTCATGAAGATACTCCGCAAATCCGGGGAATGATCGAAAAAGTATCACACATGGTTAAAGTAGAAGAAGTATAAGGGGGGTGCAACGGTGAAACTACACGAGTTGAAACCGGCTCCTGGTTCTAGAAAAAAGCCAACCCGTAAAGGACAGGGCCCTGCTTCTGGATTGGGTAAAACAGCGGGTCGCGGACAAAAAGGGCAAAAATCACGCTCAGGTGGTGGCGTAAGGCCCGGTTTTGAGGGCGGTCAAATGCCTTTGCACCGCCGCCTACCCAAGCGCGGTTTTACAAACATCTTTAAGAAAAAGATTACTTCAGTTAATATTGAACAGCTGAACAAATTTGATGAGAATACAACAATTACTCCTGAATTGTTAAAAGAAGCCGGGGTAATCAAGAAAATTAATGATGGAGTAAAAATACTGGGTAATGGTGAGCTGAAAAAAGCCCTAACCGTCAAGGCCCATGCCTTTAGCAAGTCGGCAGAAGAAAAAATTAAAGCTGCCGGCGGCAATGTTGAGGTGATTTAAGCTTGCTGGATAGCTTAAAAAATGCGTTAAAAATTGGGGAATTAAAAAATAAGCTGCTTTTTACATTGGCTATGCTGCTTGTGTTCCGGGTTGCTGCTCACATTCCAGTACCCGGTGTTGACTCCAGGGTGTTTGAGCAGCTGGCTAACAGTAACGCGCTGCTGGGTTTCTTTGATGTTATTTCCGGTGGTGCATTTAAAAATGTGTCTGTTGTAGCCATGGGTATTTTCCCGTACATTAACGCCTCAATTATCATGCAGCTGTTAACAGTGGTGATACCCAGGCTTGAGCAGCTGGCCAAAGAAGGAGAAGAAGGCCGCAAGAAAATTACACAGTATACAAGGTATTTCACTGCAGTGATAGCTTTCGTACAGGCAATCGGTTTGTCTATTTACATGAGAGGTACACTAGAAAATCCCGGAATCTTTTCTTACTTGGCAGTGGCTATAACTCTGACTGCTGGTACTGTATTTTTAATGTGGCTAGGGGAACAAATTACTGAAAAAGGTATTGGTAACGGTATATCGCTGATCATTTTTGCGGGTATTGTATCCCGTATTCCGGCAGCCCTTGTGAACCTATACAAGCTGCTGACTGCTGGCACAATAAATATTATCAGCATTATAACACTGGTAGTTATTGCGCTGGTAGTTATTGCTGGTATTGTAATGGTACAGCAGGGGCAGCGCCGAATTCCAGTTCAGTATGCTAAGAGAGTAGTGGGCCGCCGGGTTTATGGTGGCCAGACAACACACCTGCCCATAAAAGTCAACCAGGCTGGTGTGATTCCTGTGATTTTTGCATCATCACTGCTCATGTTTCCCCAGCAGCTCATTCAATGGTTTGGCAGTCCCAATGTAGCTGAATGGTACACAAAATATCTTGGATTTGGAACAGTACCCAATACCATTGTTTATGCCCTGTTGATAATAGGATTCACATATTTTTATACGGCAGTTATCATGAATCCTGTAGATATGGCTGACAACATCAAGAGACACGGCGGTTTTATTCCCGGGATAAGGCCTGGGCGCCCCACAGCCGAGTACATTTCCCGGGTGTTAAGTAGAATTACCATGGCAGGGGCAATTTTCCTGGCGTTTATAGCCATACTGCCCAACTTTGTTCTAGCACTGACTCAAATACCAGGCATATGGTTTGGCGGTACATCGCTGCTCATTGTAGTAGGTGTAGCACTGGACACTATGAAACAAATTGAATCTCACTTATTAATGCGCAGCTATCAAGGGTTTATCAAGTAAGGATGATTTTAAATGATTACCTGTAAATCGGATAAAGAACTTAATTACATGCGGGATGCCGGTAAAATAGTTGCGCAGGCTCATAAAGAAGTGGAGAATGCAGTCGAACCAGGAGTTACAACTAAAGAACTGGACAGAATTGCCGAAGACTTCATAGTAAAAAAAGGTGCTAGACCGGCATTTAAAGGGCTTTATGGTTTTCCGGCCACCATTTGTGCCTCTATAAATGAGGAAGTAGTGCACGGGATACCAAGTTTAAGAAAACTGGAAAATGGGGATATTATTAGTATTGACTTGGGAGCGGAAATAAATGGATATTACGGGGATGCTGCCAGGACCCTGCCGGTAGGATCAGTTACAGCCGAGGCGGAAGAATTAATGAGAGCAACTGAGCAGGCCCTGTATGTAGGTATTGACCAGGCGGTTGAAGGCAATAGGCTGTCTGATATTTCGCATGCCATACAAAGTTATGTGGAGTCCCACGGCTTTTCGGTTGTGCGGGATTTTGTTGGGCATGGAATTGGCAGCAGGCTGCATGAAGACCCACAAGTGCCAAACTTTGGGCGACCTGGGCGTGGGCCACGGCTTAGGCAAGGAATGACATTAGCCATAGAACCTATGGTTAATGTTGGTACTTATGAAGTACTAACTCTTCCCAACAACTGGACAGTGGTCACTAGGGATAAAAAGCTGTCGGCACATTTTGAACACACAATTGCTATAACAGATGATGTACCGGAGATATTAACTAGATTATAATTGGTAACCACTGGCCGTAAGGCTGTGGGAGGTGTCTGCATGCCAGACGATAGTTTAAAGGTAGGACAGCTGGTTAGTTCTAAAGCCGGGAGAGATAAAGGGAAAATTTATGTGGTCATAGGAACGGCAGAAGAAAACCGGGTGTGGGTAGCTGATGGTAGAACCCGCACGGTAGATAAGCCAAAGAAAAAAAATGTAAAACACCTGCAGAAGATTAATTTTGTCATTGACCTGTCCGGCAGTAAAAAGTGCAGCAACGAGGAACTGAGAAAATGTATTGCTGAGTACCAGGAAAAAATAAGTGATTAACCCGGGAGGAGTAAAGGGGGCGGATGTTGTCCAATGGCTAAAAATGATGTTATTGAAGTTGAGGGTACTGTGATAGAGCCACTTCCTAATGGTATGTTTCGGGTTGAATTGTCTAACGGTCATAAAGTGTTAGCACATGTGTCAGGGAAAATTCGCATGAACTTTATTCGTATACTCCCCGGCGACAAGGTGACGGTGGAATTATCCCCGTATGACTTGACCCGGGGAAGGATAGTATATCGCTACAAGTAAACACCCAGTGAAGGAGGGTGCCAAATGAAAGTAAGGCCGTCGGTGAAACCAATTTGTGAAAAATGTAAAGTTATTCGCCGTAAGGGGAGAGTAATGGTTATTTGTGTAAACCCCAAGCATAAGCAAAAGCAAGGGTAAACTGGAGGTGTTCATAACAGATGGCACGCATTGCCGGGGTAGATTTACCCAGGGATAAAAGGGTAGAAGTTGCCCTCACCTATATATATGGTGTAGGAAGGTCAACATCTAAAAAAGTACTGGCACAGACAGGTGTAAATCCAGATACTAGGGTGCGCGACCTCACTGAGGACGAAGTAAACAGACTGCGCGAGTATATTGATAAAAATATTACAGTAGAAGGTGACCTGCGCAGAGAAATAGCTCTAAACATTAAGCGTTTAATGGAAATCGGCTGCTACCGTGGTTTAAGACACCGCCGTGGACTGCCGGTAAGAGGGCAAAGGACAAAGACTAATGCTCGCACACGCAAAGGTCCTAAAAAGACTGTTGGCGTGCGGAGAAAGAAGTAGTTTAGGGGGGGTATGTTAGTAAATGGCGCGTCGTACAACGCGTCCTAAAAGACGCGAAAGAAAGAATGTAGAGTCAGGAATTGCGTATATAAAGTCATCGTTTAACAACACTATTGTTACTATAACCGATACCAAAGGCAACGCAATTGCCTGGGCCTCAGCTGGTCAAGTAGGATTTAAAGGTTCTCGCAAAAGCACACCTTTTGCTGCCCAAATGACTGCTGAAAAGGCAGCAAAGGATGCAATTGATCATGGTATGAAGACAGTACAGGTAAAAGTAAAAGGGCCAGGTGCTGGTCGTGAGGCAGCTATACGATCACTGCAAGCAGCTGGGTTAGAAGTAAGTATGATTCAAGACATAACTCCCATTCCGCATAACGGTTGCCGGCCGCCAAAACGTCGTAGAGTATAAGGGAGGGTGAAAATGTTATGGCAAGATATACAGGACCGCAATGTAAGCTGTGCCGTCGTGAAGGTGTAAAACTTTACCTGAAAGGTGATCGTTGTTACACTGGTAAGTGTGCCATTGATAGGCGCAACTATGCGCCCGGTCAGCACGGCCAGGCTCGTAGGAAAGTTTCAGAGTACGGCCTGCAGCTGCGTGCAAAGCAAAAGGCTCGCCGTATTTACGGTGTTTTAGAAAAGCAGTTCAGGACATATTTTAAAGAAGCAGCCCGTCAGCCAGGTGTAACTGGCACCAACCTGCTCCGCCTGCTGGAGCGCCGCCTGGATAATGTTGTTTACCGCTTGGGGCTGGCTTCATCTCGCAGGGAAGCAAGACTGCTTGTAACACATGGTCATTTTGAAGTTAACGGTCGCAGGGTAAACGTTCCATCCTACCAGGTTAAAGTTGGAGACGAAATTACCCTTAGGGAGAAAAGCAAAGAATCACCGCGCATTAAAGAATTAGTGGAGCGGGCTGGCGAAAAGACCCCTCCGGAGTGGCTCGAGTATGATGCTGAACAAGTAAAAGGTCGAGTTGTGGCCCTCCCCACCAGGGAACAAATTGATGTTCCTGTTGAAGAACATCTCATTGTTGAGCTTTATTCAAGGTAGGTTGGTATGCTGAATGGTTTGCTTCTTTCCGGCCAAAGGAGGGTTACCGTAAATGTTGGAAATTGAAAAGCCGAAAATTGAGTGTGTAGAGTCTGATGAGGAAAACAATTATGCTAAATTTGTAGTGGAACCCTTAGAACGGGGGTACGGAATCACCTTAGGCAACAGCTTGCGGCGGATACTGCTGTCATCACTGCCGGGTGTAGCGGTGACATCAGTTAAAATTGATGGAGTGCTGCATGAATTTTCAACCGTTCCAGGTGTTAGAGAAGATGTAACTGATATTATTCTTAACCTTAAAAATCTGTGCCTAAAGTTAGAAGGAGAAGAAGATGAAAAGATCTTAAGAATTGAAGCTGAAGACGAGGGCACGGTAACAGCAGGGGATATAATAGCGGATGCAGATGTTAAGATTTTAAACCCGGATCTGCATATTGCTACCCTGGCAGAAGAAGGCCGCTTAAATATGGAAATTACGGTGGCCCGGGGCCGTGGTTATGTATCAGCAGAAAAAAATAAAAAAGGCGAGCATGTAATAGGGGAAATCCCTGTAGATTCAGTGTTCACTCCAGTAAAGAAAGTTAACTTTAAAGTGGAAAATACCCGGGTAGGACAAATAACCGACTATGATAAGTTAACACTGGAAGTTTGGACTGACGGTAGCATACGTCCGGATGAAGCAACCAGCTTAGCAGCAAAAATAATGAGTGAGCACCTGCAGTTGTTTATTGGACTGACCGAAGCAGCAAACGATGTTGAAATTATGGTAGAAAAAGAAGAAGAGCAGAAGGATAAGATCCTGGAAATGTCCATTGAAGAACTTGATCTTTCTGTTCGTTCCTACAACTGCTTGAAGCGTGCTGGCATCAATACTGTGGAAGAACTGATTCAGCGCTCCGAGGAAGAAATGATGAAAGTACGCAATTTGGGTAAAAAGTCCCTCGAAGAAGTTGTTAATAAACTGGCAGAATTGGGGCTTAGCTTAAGGAAAGACGACGAGTAAGGGAGGGAAGAACGGTGAGCTATCGCAAGTTAGGTCGCAACACCGGTCACCGTAAAGCGATGCTTCGCAACTTGGTAACTTCCCTGTTCCGGAACAATCGTATTGAAACTACAGAAGCCCGGGCCAAGGAAGTTAGGAGCATAGCAGAAAAGCTGGTAACTCTGGCCAAGAGAAATGACCTGCATGCCAGACGCCAGTGCTTAGAATATATTTACGAAAAAGATGTGGTAAGAAAGCTGTTTAATGACATTGCCCCTAAATATGCAGATCGTCCAGGTGGTTATACCCGTATTGTAAAAATAGGTCCACGCCGGGGCGATGCAGCGCCAATGGCAGTTATAGAGCTGATATAATGGCGGCCTCACTAAAGTGTGGTCGCCTCCAAAATGTTTTTTCGTCGTGGGAAATCGCAAAGCGATTTCCTTATCGGCGTTTAGGGGCATTGGTAAGGTGAGGAATTTTTGAGCCCTTCCAACGCTGACAATAAAGATGTATTGATTTCCTTTGAAGATGTACACTACTCATACCGGGTAGGACCTAATGAACAAGTTAAAGCCCTTAACGGTGTAAATCTAAAAATAAGGCGCGGTCAGTTTGTAGCAGTGGTAGGAGGGAACGGTTCCGGCAAATCAACCTTAGCCAAACATATAAATGCCCTGCTAATACCAGACCGGGGCCGTGTTGTTATAGACTGCCTTGATACCAGTTGTGAACAGAATATATGGGAAATTCGCTCCAGGGTGGGAATGGTTTTTCAGAACCCTGACAACCAGCTGGTTGCTGCAGTTTGTGAAGAAGATGTAGCTTTTGGACCAGAAAACTTGGGGCTTAACCCAGAAGAAATAAGAAGGCGGGTTAATTATTATTTAGACCTGCTGAATTTGGCCGAGTATAAAGACCAGCCACCGCATGTGCTCTCAGGGGGCCAAAAGCAGCGGCTGGCTATTGCCGGGGCCCTGGCAATGGAACCCCAGTGTTTAGTCCTGGATGAACCAACATCTATGATAGACCCGGCAGGAAGAGCAGGGGTAATGGAAGCAGTAATAAAGCTTAACCGCCGGATGAATATCACTATTGTTTTAATTACTCACCTGATGGATGAGGTGGTGCATGCAGATCGCGTGCTGCTTATGGATAAAGGAAAGATAATCATAGATGAACCACCAAGAGAGCTTTTTTCCCGGGGACGTGAAATAGATAAATACGGATTGGTCCTGCCCGGCGCTGCCCGGATGGCTGAAAAACTGCAGCTGAGGGGATTTTCATTTGCCAGCCTGCCGTTAAAAACTGCTGAACTGGTGGAATCTTTATGTGGGCAGTTGAAGTAAAAAGTCTCAGTTATATACATTCAATGGGTACACCTTTTGCTAAGCAGGCATTAAAGGATGTATCATTAAACATAGCCCAGGGACAAATTGTTGGTATTATTGGTCCCACCGGCTCAGGAAAATCTACCCTGGTGCAGCATTTTAATGGACTGCTGGCTCCACAAAAGGGGTCTGTAAACGTCCTTGGACGCAGTACTGCGGACAAGGCTGTTAGAATGAACTTGTGGAAAGAAGTTGGGCTGGTATTTCAATATCCTGAACAGCAGTTGTTTGAAGAAACAGTTTATGATGATATAGCTTTTGGTCCTAAGAACTTAGGATTAAATGAGATTGAAGTAAAGAAAAGAGTAATAAAAGCCCTGGATGATATCGGCCTGCCTGAAGAAATACTGTCAAGATCACCGCAAAGTTTAAGCGGTGGGATGAAAAGGCGGGTGGCCATTGCCGGGATTTTAGCCATGCAGCCCAAAATACTGGTTCTAGATGAACCTACAGCCGGCCTGGATCCAGCTGCTAAAAGCCGCTTTTTAAACTTAATTAGAAAACTGCAGCAGAGCACCGGTATCACAGTTATCCTAGTTACTCACAGCATAGACGATGCTGCCGAGCTGGCTCACTGGCTGGTAGTGATGGACCGGGGAAGAATAGCGCTGCAGGGAAAGCCTAAAGACATATTCAAGCAGCCGGAGAGATTAATTCAAATTGGGTTGAATGTCCCGGTAGAAATAGAAGTAACAAGGAAACTGTTTGAAATGGGTATACCTGTTCGGACTGATGTGCTGGGGCTTAATGAAGCAGTTGAAGAGATTGCCAGGATAAGAGACCGGCGAAAGAAAACAGGAGGGTAAAAATGCTGGGCAATATTACCCTGGGACAGTATATAGCCGGTGAATCCCCGGTTCATAAGCTGAACCCGTCCTGCAAAATTATTGCTGTAATGATTACTTCCGGGGGAATACTGCTTCAGCCTGGGATACAAGGCCTGTTAATCTCAGGGGGAGTTGTTTTACTGGCAATGATGTTTGCCGGAAAAGCATCTTTTTATGCTTTTAGGGGTTTAAAGCCCCTGCTGTTCTTAGTGGGATTCAGCTTTCTATTTCAGGCTTTTTCAATACCGGGAGAACCTGTTCTGACCCTGGGGAAATTTGATATTACTAAACAGGGCCTTGAAAAGGCATCCTTAATGGCGGGAAGATTATTGTATATTGTACTGCTGGCCTCAGTACTTACAATTACCACTTCACCGATAGCATTAACTCATGGATTGGAAAAAATACTGCAGCCGTTTAAAAAAATTGGGATTCCAGTTCGTGAGCTGGCAGTAATGATGACCATCGCCCTGCGCTTTATACCCACATTAATAAACGAGGCTGACACAATTATAAAGGCCCAGCGTTCCAGGGGGTCTGATTTAACCAGCGGTGGTTTTACCAAAAGAATGAAGGCTTTAATCCCGTTTATCGTCCCGCTGCTGGCAGGCTCACTGCGAAGGGCAGAAGAACTGGCGATGGCTATGGAAGCACGCTGCTACCGGGGAGATATAAAGCGCACTACAATGTACAGGATGACTGTGGGCAGGGGTGATGTGCTGGCAGTGCTGCTGTCCTCAATATTTGCGATAGAAGCAGTTATCCTTCGTTTGGCGGGTTGGTGAAAGTAATGAATATAAAACTGACTGTTGCATACGATGGGACAGATTATCACGGTTTTCAGGAACAGCGCGGCACCGGCTTTGTTACCATTCAGGAAGTGCTGGAAAAAGCTCTTTCAAAACTGGCCAAACAAAGGATACAGGTTACCGGGGCAGGTCGGACGGACTCTGGTGTCCATGCCAAGGGGCAAGTGGTTAATTTTAAGTCCGAATCATGGCCAGTTCCGCTGGATAAAATACCCCTGGCGGTAAATGCTCTTCTGCCGGGGGATGTGGTGGTATTAAAAGCTGAAAAAGTGCCAGATGAATTTCATGCTCGTTTTTCAGCTGTAAAAAAAACATACGTGTACACCATATTAAACCAGCGGCTGCCTGACCCGTTTACCAAGAGGTATGCCCTGCATGAGCCTCGCCCATTGGATGACGATGCAATGAACAGGGCAGCCCAGTACTTGGTTGGAGAACATGATTTTAAATCCTTTCAGGCCCAGGGTACCCCCGTAAAAACAACGGTTAGAAAATTAACAGAAGCATCTGTGAAGCGGGACGGCTGTAAATTGTATTTAAGGTTCACAGCAAACGGGTTTTTGTATAATATGGTCAGGATTATGACCGGGACGCTCATTCAAGTGGGACTGGGGAAAATTAAACCAGATGATGTAAAATTAATCTTGGAAAGCAGAGATCGAACTAAAGCAGGTCCAACAGTGCCCCCCCAGGGCCTCTGCATGGAAAAAGTTTACTATTAATTATATAAATAATAAACAGCAGGCGCTAATGAAACGCCAGGTAACGTGTTTTTCTTGACACCATAAATTCCATATATTAAAATACAATTATGTGGCCAAAGGCAGTGGCCCCGTTCTGCTGGAGGTCATAGCTAGCAAGGAGGGGAAAATATGAGGACTACTTACATGGCTAAGCCTAAAGAGGTAGAGCGTAAATGGTATGTAATTGATGCAGAAGGTAAACCCCTGGGAAGGCTGGCTGCAGAAGTTGCTCGCATCCTGCGGGGTAAACATAAACCTACTTATACGCCTCATGTGGACACAGGCGACCATGTTATTGTACTGAATGCTGAAAAGGTAGTATTAACCGGCAATAAATTAAGACAAAAAATGTACTATCGCCACAGTGGTTATCCTGGCGGATTAAAACAGATGACCTATGAACACTTTTTGCAAAAAAGCCCTGAAAAGGTAGTAGAGAAGGCTGTTAAAGGAATGCTGCCTAAAAATTCACTGGGCAGGAAAATGTTTAAGAAACTGAAGGTATATCGTGGTGCTGAACACCCGCACCAAGCACAGAAACCTGAAACCTGGAATTTTTAAAACAAAGAAGCTGTTTACGGAAGGAGGCTTTTTGAGTGGCCCAAGTGCAGTTTTATGGTACCGGTCGAAGAAAAAATGCAATAGCACGGGTTTACTTGGTACCTGGCGAGGGTAACATCTCTATTAATAATAAACAGTTAGAGGAATACTTTGGTCGCAAGACATTAGAAATGGTTGTACGTCAGCCTCTAGAAATTACCGGTACAACCGGGCGCTTCGACGTTAAAGCAAGAGTCAAAGGCGGCGGTGTAAGCGGTCAAGCTGGCGCACTTAAATTGGGTATCGCCAGAGCACTGATTCAAGCAGACCCCAACCTTCGCCCCGCTTTAAAGCGTGCTGGATTCTTAACCCGTGACCCACGTATGAAAGAGCGTCGGAAGTACGGTTTGAAAAAAGCCCGTCGTGCACCCCAGTTTTCCAAGCGTTAAAAACTTATATGGTTTTGCCAGAAGAGGAAGGCCGAGCCTTCCTTTTTTGTTTTTTCACGAACTTATATGGTGAGCTTGCGTTATCTATGTGCGTTAGACTAAATGAAAGATATAATGCATGTCTGGGCGCGATGAATCGCGCCCTTACGAAAGTTGAAATTTAGAGGAGTTCGTTCAAGTATATGTACCGGCGTTAAAATTAAAGCCCATAAAATGCATTTGATGCATTTTATGGGCTTTAATTGCATAACATTTTTTAGAAATTGTACAAGGAGTGTGAAAATTGTTTACATATTTTAAAGTAATTCGTTTTCGTAAGCGCTATATTATTTATGGACTTATAGCAGCAGTTATGCTGGTAAAGCTTTACGGGGTGTCGCAGGTGCGCTTAGAGCAAAAATCAATTTCAGTAATGTCTTGGTCGGTGGCCAACAAGGTAATTGTAGTAGATCCAGGGCACGGGGGAGTGGACCCTGGCAAAATGGCAGAAAATGGCGTTAAAGAAAAAGATATAAATTTAGAAATAGCAAAACGCCTGGCTGTAATTTTAGGGCAGGCTGGGGCTGCAGTAATCATGACCAGGGAGTGTGATATGCATTTATCCAGTTCTGAAACCAAAGGATGGCCGGCCAAGCACCGGGAGGATTTAGCCAAGAGAGTAAAAATGGCTAACGAGCGCCAAGCTGATTTGTTTATCAGCATTCACTGCAACAGTTTTCCCGACTCCAACCAGCACGGTGCGCAGGTGTTTTATCAACCTGGTTCGGAAGATAGTAAAATGCTGGCAGAATGCATCCAGGATGAAATTATTAGATTGTTAGGGAACACTAAACGTAAAGCAAAAGGGGTAGATTATTATGTTACCAGGAATACAAAAATGCCCACGGTAATAGTGGAAACTGGATTTATTACTAACCCCAAAGAACAAAGCTTACTTCTTGACCCAGCGTACCAATCTAAAATGGCTTGGAGCATTTATGCCGGGATAATTAAATATTATGCAGACAAAGCAGAAAAACTAGAAGTTAAGCACCAGAATTAATAATTAACTGTTCTCAATTTTGTATTATCCGTCCAATGGCCTGAATGCTGTTATCATAAAGGTTGAGCATATAAATTTTTGGATTGTCTTCAAGGGTGGCAAAAATCATGGTTTTTTCATTTTTAGTGTTCCTGCTGAAGGCCAGTAATACGGAAAAAGCCCCTGGGATCAAACTGCAATACATTGTAAACACCTCAAAGAAAATGATTAATACACTGCATATTAACTCAAAATAATTATTTAAAGAATGCTGCTAACAAGTGTTTATGTTTCATTATATTAAAATACAAATTTTGAGGTGACATATATGAGATACGTTTATTTTGATAATGCTGCTACTTCCTGGCCCAAGCCGCCGTCTGTACTGCAGGCTGTGGAACACTTTTTAAGAGAAGTAGGAGCCAGTCCCGGGCGTGCCGGGCATAAGAGAACGGTAGAAGCCAACCGCATGGTTGATGAAACCCGGGAACTACTGGCTAAACAGTTTAATATAGATGATCATGAACAGATAAGCTTTACTCTAAATGCCACCGACGGGCTGAACACCGCTATAAAAGGGATACTAAAACCCGGTGACCACGTAATAACCAGTTCTATGGAGCACAATTCTGTCAGCCGGCCTTTATACATTTTAGAAAAACAAGGCGTCCAGGTGACAAAAGTAAAATGTGACTGCCAGGGCAGCATCTGCGTTAAAGATATTGAAAAGGCTGTAAAACCAAATACAAAATTAATAGTTATTACCCATGCTTCCAATGTAACGGGAACCATTATGCCCATAAAAGAAATTGGTGAACTGGCAAAAAAACACAATATTTACTTTCTTTTGGATGCTTCACAAAGTGCGGGTATAGAAGATATAGATGTTAAAAAATATAATATTAGCATGATGGTTTTCCCAGGACATAAAAGTTTATATGGGCCCCAGGGAACCGGCGGTTTATATGTGTCTGGAGGACTGCCGGTACAGCCCCTGCGCCAAGGTGGGACAGGCAGTAAATCAGATACCCCGGGACAGCCGGAAATTTTGCCGGAAAAATTTGAAAGCGGGACGCTGAATGCTGTAGGTATAGCCGGTTTGCGAGCAGGGCTTAGATATATTCACCAGGTAGGGATAGATAACATTAAGGAATATGAACAGCAGTTAACAAAGAGGTTTTTAAATGGGGCTAGGGAAATATCTGAATTGGTGATATACGGTCCCAGGGACGCAGGAAAACAGCTCCCGGTGGTATCTTTTGAAATAAAAGGATTAAAAGCGGGTGATGTTGGTAATATACTGGATGAAAAATATAACATTGCCTGCCGGGCAGGCCTTCATTGTGCTCCTGATGCTCACCGGACGATGGGAACATTTGAGCGCAAGCTGGTGAGGTTTTCTTTTTCCTATTTTAACAAGCCTGAAGAAGTTGACTATGCTTTAGACTGCTTGAAAGAAATAACTTCTGAACTCCCGAAGAATTAAATTAATTGTATTACCCTGGCAATCATGTTAAACTATATATAGATTGTGAAATGCTGCATTATTTTTTACGGGGGGGAGAAAAGCCGATGGGAATTAAGGTTCTGCTGCCTACTGATGGCTCGCGGAGTGCCCTTGTTGCAGCCGAGTATACTGCTTCTCTTATGAAGTTAATTCCATGTATAGAAGTAACAATTCTGGCTGTAGAAGATGATCAAGTGGATGGTCAGAAAGTTATCGAGGAGACAAAAGCGGTATTTGACCGGGAAGGACTTTCAGTAAAAACTGTAATTAACAAGGGAGAAAATGAAGTGGCAGATATTATTGCTTATTATGCTAATAATGGCCCCTATGACCAGGTAATAATGGGACGCCGGGGATTAAACCGCCTGCAGGAAGTTTTTTTAGGCAGTGTCAGTGAGAAAGTTATACATAAAACAAAATGCCCGGTAACTGTGGTTCCACAAAAAACAAAACCGCTGGCCTGTTTTACCAATTAAAAAGATAAAATAAAGCCTATATCTCTATACGGGATATAGGCTTTATTTATAATCTCTTACTTTACCGGAATCA